>JALZUX010000576.1 GCA_023301405.1 Granulosicoccaceae bacterium
GTCAGTCGCTCGATGACACAAGAAATCAACGAAGGGCGAGGGGTGGGGCCTGAAAAAGATCACATCTTTCTGAACCTGATGCACCTTGGCCCTGAAGTCATTGATGAGCGCCTGCCCGGTATATCAGAAAGTGCCAAAGTGTTTGCCGGCGTTGACGTTACCAAAGATCCAATTCCAGTGATTCCTACTGTGCATTACAACATGGGTGGCATTCCAACTAATTATCACGGCGAAGTGGTTACCATCAACGGCGACAATCCTGATCATGTAGTTGAGGGTTTAATGTCGATCGGCGAAGCTGCTTGTGTATCTGTACACGGCGCTAACCGGCTCGGGTCCAACTCCCTGCTCGACATCGTAGTGTTCGGACGTGCAGCCGCATTGCGCGCCAAAGAATTAATTGTGCCAGGCACACCGCACAAAGAACTCCCTGAAACTATCACCGGCGCCCTGATAGATCGCCTTGATAAAGTCAGAAACTCCAGTGGCGGCACCGGAGCAGCAGAATTACGCGACAAAATGCAACGCACCATGCAGGCCCGCGCTGCCGTATTTCGCACCGGCGATACAATGTCAGCAGGTGTCGATGAGCTGCAGAAAGTCGTTGATGGCTGGAGTGATATTGGCGTAACCGACAAAAGCATGGTTTGGAATACCGATCTGGTCGAGACCTTAGAGCTTGAGAATCTGCTGTGTCAGGCGCAAACCATCATAGAAGGCGCCAATCACCGTACAGAATCCCGCGGAGGCCACGCACGCGACGATTTCAGCGAGCGCGACGACACCAATTGGATGAAGCACACATTGGCTTGGGTTCAAGATGGCAAAGTCTCTTTTGATTTTCGCCCTGTGCACCTTTACACGTTGACTGATGACGTTGAAACGGTGCCGCCTAAAAAGCGTGTCTACTAACTCTATGCGAACCAAATTACTGGAGAAAGCTATCCATGGCTGAATTTACACTACCAGCGAATTCGATTGTCAAAACCGGCAAGACTTTTGACGCACCTGCCAGCGCTACTAACGTTCGTACGTTTAAGGTCTATCGTTACGACTCAACAGACGGGAAAAACCCGGCGGTCGATACCTACAAAGTTGATCTAGATAACTGCGGTCCGATGATTCTGGATGCATTGATCAAGATCAAATCTGAAATCGACCCAACGTTGTCTTTCCGCCGATCTTGCCGTGAAGGTATTTGCGGATCATGCGCAATGAATATCGACGGCGCAAACACCTTGGCCTGCACCATGGCCATTGCAGATGTCGAAGGCGATATAAAAATCTACCCGCTGCCGCACCAGCCAGTGGTGAAAGATCTAGTCTCTGACCTGACCCAGTTCTATGCACAATACGCAGCCGTTAAGCCGTGGATGCAGTCAGATACAGTCCCGACTGGCAACCGTGAACGTCTGCAAAGCAAGGAAGACCGTGAAAAGCTTGATGGCTTGTATGAGTGCATTATGTGCGCTTGTTGCTCAACCAGTTGCCCAAGCTACTGGTGGAACAGCGACAAGTATTTAGGCCCTGCAGCATTATTAGCGGCCTATCGATGGATCGTCGATAGTCGGGATGAAAAAACCGACGAGCGACTTGACGCACTTGATGACCCGTTCAAGCTATATCGCTGTCATACCATCATGAACTGCGCCACTGTCTGCCCTAAAGGCTTAAACCCGGCACAAGCAATCGCAGATACCAAAAAAATGCTGGTACAGAAAAATCTCTAATCAACCTTTCACAGACGCCGACAAATCACGATTAAAATGGTTATGTCGGCGTGGCATGAAAGAGCTCGACACTGCAATGGGGACATATTTGCAGCATCACTTCGATGCTGCCCCCCTGGCCGAGCAACATCTTTTTGCAAGCCTCCTCCTGGAACAAGATCCAGAAATCATGGCTCTCGTGAATGAACCTGACCCCGCCTCCCCCTACGACCCCATCATTCGCAAAATCCGCGATACCCTTATATCTGCCTCTTAATTCTTCGCGGGCGTATATTCTATGTATTTTGCTGATTCATGTTCTGGCGGTTGTCGCTATCGGTATCGCCGCGATACCGATACTGATAAAACTGATCATTGGCACAGCCGTCACAATAAGTTGTCGCCACAACTTTAAAGACGCTCAAACACAACCGCACCTGATCTGGCGAGCCGGTAACCATTGGATTATTGACAATGATCCACAGCAGCCACAACTCGGTCAGCAAGCCCGCCTTATCTCCATCGATTTTCTGTCGAGGTGGCTGGTCATAATTACGCTCAAAAGCGACCAAAAACGCACACAGCGATTTGTAATTGCGTTTGACGCCTTAAGCGCTGATCGCTACCGCTTATTACGGGTAAGGTTAAAAATCGAGGGTCACGGGCTGTTAAATCCCGATGAAAATGACTAGTGAATACGGCAAGCCAATCCCAAGGTAAACTGACCACAGGACTGTGATATTTTTACACTAGAATAACGTCAAACCACCAAGGATCTCTCAGTGCCAAATTTGTCCGACCCGATACTACTGGGTGTTAACGTTGATCACATTGCGACTATTCGACAGGCCAGAGGCGCAGGCTACCCTGATCCTGTGCATGCAGCCCTCCAAGCTGAGATGGCTGGTGCCGATGGCATCACCATGCATTTGCGCGAAGACCGCCGACACATTCAAGACGAAGACATCGAACGTTTTGCCGCCTGCACTCAAACAAAGCTAAACTTCGAAATGGCAGCAACCGCAGAAATGCTGGCCATTGCATTACGAGTCAAGCCGCTCGATGTTTGCATTGTGCCTGAAAAACGCGAAGAACTAACCACTGAAGGCGGGCTTGATGTCGCCGGAAATGCCAACGCGCTTACTGCCATGTGTGGGGAATTGGCCGATAACAATATTCGAGTATCACTCTTTATTGACCCGAGTAAAACGCAAATTGATGCAACCAAAAACGCGGGCGCACCCTTTATAGAATTGCATACCGGAAGCTACGCAGAAGCCAGCTCCCCTGCCCTACAAAAGGCAGAGCTAGCAAAACTGATTGAAGCAACGGAATACGCCGCCAGCCTTGGCTTGATCGTCAATGCAGGCCATGGCCTTACCCGCCACAACGTTGCACCTATTGCCGCCATCCCTCAAATACACGAGCTCAACATTGGTCACTCACTGATAGCAGATGCATTATTTTGTGGCCTGCCCGCCGCGGTCAAACAAATACGGCAACTGATGCTTGAAGCTCGACACCAGACTGCCGGAGTATGATTGTCGGTACAGGCATTGACCTGGTAGAAGTAGCGCGCATCGATGAAGTTTACCTATCGAAAGGTGACCGCTTTGCCCGGCACGTTTTGCATGAAAAAGAGTTTCCCGAATTCGAAAAATCTAAATATAAATCTCGATTTTTAGCAAAACGTTTCGCAGTGAAGGAAGCCGCAACCAAAGCACTTGGCACTGGGCAGGCGCGAAGCGTACTTCTAAGGCATTTCTATATAGTGCACGACGAACACGGCAAACCGATCCTCGATGCCGACGGACAAGCTAAAAAATTATGCGACGACTATGGCATTAACGCAATGCATGTCAGCATAGCCGACGAAAAAGGCTACGCCATAGCAAACGTCATATTGGAACGTCTGTAATGACCACTGAAATCAATCAGACCAAACCCGACCTTCCTCACAGCCCCTATGAAAAAATTGGCGGCGAACTTGGCGTACGCACATTAGTCGATCGTTTTTATGACCTGATGGATGATGAAAAAGATGCTGAAGTGATCCGCCAAATGCACCCGGACAACCTGACCGACAGCAGGCAAAAGTTTTTTGAATTTCTGAGCGGTTTTTTGGGTGGGCCACAAATTTACTTACAAAACAGAGGACACCCGCGCCTTCGTATGCGCCACGGCACCTTCAAAATTGACACCAATGCCCGAGACAGCTGGCTCGCTTGTATGAACAAAGCACTGGAAGAACAAATCGACGATCCTATACTGCTCATGCAGTTAAAATCAAATTTTTATCGGACCGCCGATCATCTAATTAATGTAAATTGATCAGCAGCACTGCATAGGTGAATATTCAACCGGCTTTGCAAAGCTCATGCATTACGACCCTATAAATATCCAGCTTCTTATTCAAGGTGCACCTGTCGTGCTCATCAGGTAGCAGTTTGCGCAGAACATACCACGGGTATCTGAGCACAAGCAGCAGCGTCCATAAACACGACAAACGCGCCATGAATAAATACATTCATAACAAACTATAAATTGAAAAAATAAATGTATGATCCAGATTTTATCCTGCACCCGCAATTAGCAGCCGACACCATTGCTGTTGCCGACTTAACATTAAGCCGCCTACTGCTCGCGAACGACAGCAATTACCCATGGGCAATTCTTGTTCCTCGGAGAAACAACATTAAGGAGGCCTATAAATTATGCTTCGACGATCAACAGCAGTTGCTACGCGAATCGAATGTATTGTGTCTGGCATTAGAGACGATGTTTAAGCCTGACAAACTCAACATTGCCGCACTGGGGAACATGGTTCCACAGCTACATATTCACCATATTGCGCGTTTTACGACAGATGCCGCCTGGCCTTCACCGGTATGGGGAGCAACTCAAGCAAAACCCTACTCTGCACAAAGCAAGCTTGACGTAAAAACTAAGCTGATCGACAACATTAATCTTGAGTTATCGCCACTGTAGGCATTTGCCCGAAAATGAAGCAGGCAGCTGGCCAGTAGCAAACCTATCGCCCATTCAAATCTCAAACGAGACACCATCAATATGATGACGTTCTAATGTAGAGGTGTGAAGCAATAAAACAAACAAATAGGGTTCAGCACTACTCACCCCTACTTACAGGAAAAATTTCTGCAAGCTAGCTTTCTCTAACCCAGGGTTTCAACTCTGATCCTGGTGACAGGCTCTTCAATTGTGCTCAGCGCTTCTAGTTTTTCGATCGCCTTGATCATAACGCCTTCAATGATTTTTCCAGTAAGTAAAATAATGGGAACCTTGGCAGACCCTTCGGCAGGTTCCTTTTGGATAATAGCTTCAATACTGATTTTTTCGTCGCCGATAATACGACTGATATCAGCCATCACGCCGGGTTTGTCTTCCGCCAGAATTCGAACATAAAAAGACGTTTCAAACTCTTTATTGCCAATAGTTCGAACTTCATTTAGTGCCTCATGCTGAAACCCCAAATGAGGCACACGACTCTCAACTGACGCAGACGCCCCCCTGACAACATCCATGATGTCAGCAACCACGCTTGATCCAGTGGGTTCACCGCCGGCACCGGCACCATAGTAGAGAGTTGGTCCAACGGCATCGGCCTGCACCAGCACAGCGTTCATCACACCGTCAACGTTAGCGATGAGTCGTCGCTCTGGAATCAGCGTGGGGTGAACCCGTAACTCGATGCCATCACCGGTATCACGCGCCAAGCCAAGGTGCTTTATTCGGTAGCCCAGCTCTTGTGCATAGGCGGTATCTTCCTGTGTAATTTGGCTGATCCCTTCGGTATAAACCGCATCAAAGTTTAATGGAACACCGAATGCTATCGAGGCCAGAATAGTCAGTTTGTGCGCCGCATCGATACCTTCAACGTCGAACGTTGGGTCAGTTTCGGCATAGCCAAGCGCTTGGGCCTCGGTTAATACATCACCAAAATCACGACCCTTGTCGCGCATTTCTGTGAGTATGTAATTGCTGGTGCCATTAATAATACCGGCCAACCACTGAATCTTATTGCCTGCAAGCCCTTCTCTGATTGATTTGATCACCGGTATACCACCGGCTACCGCAGCCTCAAATGCCACGCTGACGCCATGCTCACGAGCAGCCACGAACAGCTCGGTACCGTAAACAGCGATCAACGCTTTATTAGCTGTCACTACATGCTTGCCACTTGCGATCGCCTGCAGTAGCAAGGAGCGCGCTGGCTCATCCCCGCCCATCGCCTCCACAATTACGTCTATTTCAGGGTCGTTAACAATATCATTGGCGTCTGTGGTGAGAGCTACCCGCGCCAGCTCTGGTCCACGCTCGCGATTGACGTCGCGCACAGCGGCAGATTTCACGATAATATCGCATCCGGCCCGGCGTCTTATTTCAGATGCATTTCTGACCAATATGGTCGCGGCACCTTGCCCAACGGTTCCAAAGCCTATAAAACCAACTTTTATGGCGTTCAATTTACTGTGTAGCTCCGATTATAATCTGATAACTTTAGTGCTGGAGCGGGTGGCAAACGATAGGCCAACCCATCCGTGCAGGCTATTATAACCAACGCCCAGACTTATAGATCGGAAACATGAAATTTACGCTGGAAAACCCAAATGCTGACTATGTATTCAATAATTACGGAGACGGCGTGCTGACCGTAAACGAGCAACCCTACAACAATAGTGTGCTTATTTTTCCTGACAGCCTCACTGATTGGCCGGTGAACTCAGCGCAGCAGCTTGAAATCGGTCACTTTACGACGTTCCTTGAGCGCCGCCCGGACATCATTATTCTAGGAACCGGCGCCACGCAGCAATTTCCAGCGATTGCTTTGAGGCGTGAGTTAGCCGGGCAAAAAATACAGCTCGACATCATGGACACGGCGGCAGCTTGCAGAACATACAACCTGCTAGTGTCTGAGGACCGCAACGTAGGCGCCGCAGTTATGGTTTTTTAAACAATTCTGCGGCCAAAAGCGACAGCAGAATCAATAGATTAGCAATGAACAGTTAGCCACAAGTAAAATCTTGTAATCCAGTTCGCTTACTGATCACTCGCTTGCTGCTGTTCGCAGACGACTGAACGCGGAACTCACCGTCATAGTTATCAGCTTTGACTTCCAGCTTTTCAGAAGCTCCTACTGGCAGCAACTTCAACTCTTCCACTGGATTTTCGTTAGTACTTTGCTTGATTTGATTAGATTTCATTAACTCTCATCCATTGATTCAACGAAACATATTGTTTCACAAAACTTACAAGCATACCGTGATGGGAATCGAGTTCTACCCCGATTCTTTGGATTTAATGATTAATTGTTGATGGTATTGCTATTGCAAATGAGAATAATTCGCATTACTCTTATTGTTACGCCCGCCGGATCAACTATATTGCCTACCAACCCCACTACTCCGCTATGTACCGCCAGTAAACTCACGTGAGTTCAAACACCAACATCAGCGCGATACCCAATCGCTCAGTGTTCCGCTGCCCGGACTTCAGCACGTTAGTGGCGATAGGTATCGCCTTAATGATTTGCCTGCCACTGCTTACCGTGGTGAAACTAGCACTGTTTCCAAACGAAAACATCTGGCCACATTTGTTTTCGACCGTACTGCCTCACTATATTTTCAACACGCTAGTACTTATGGCTGGTGTAGCGGCGGGCACACTTCTGATTGGCGTATATACCGCCTGGCTTGTTACTCACTACGATTTCACCGGCCGTAGACTCTTTGTATGGGCGCTGCTTCTGCCGTTTGCGGTACCTGCGTACGTCATTGCATTTGTTTATACCGAATTGCTCGAGTTTTCCGGCCCACTGCAAACTGTACTTCGATCTATATTCGGTTGGCAGTCAGCCGCAGACTATTATTTCCCGAAAATCCGCACACTGGGCGGTGCCACTCTAATGATGGTGCTTGTCCTTTACCCTTATGTTTATTTACTTGCTCGATCTGCCTTTTTGGAACAATCAGCGTCTCTTCTTGAAGCCGCAAGAGTACTCGGACAACCTAGATACCACAGCTTTTTCGCTATTTCGTTGCCGTTAGCGCGGCCAGCTATTGCTGTTGGTGTGGCTATGGCATTGATGGAAACTCTTAATGATTTTGGCACTGTAGATTACTTCGCTGTGCAAACATTAACCGCTGGGGTCTTTGATGTCTGGCAAAACATGGGCAGCCTCAGTGGCGGTGCACAAATCGCTTGCCTATTGTTATTATTTGTCTTTTTACTGCTATTTCTTGAACGATTCGGTCGAAAGCATCAAAAGCAATTTCAACCTTCATCAAGCCGCTTTCGTAAGGTCCAAAGAGTCAAGGTAACCGGCTGGCAGAACGCACTCCTTTGTTTATGTTGTACCGCACCAATCGTTCTTGGCTTTGTTATACCAATAATTATCCTTATACAATATTCGGTACTTTATTTTGATGAATCATGGACTGCAGACTTTCGTAAAACTGCAAGTAACAGCCTGTTGTTATCAGGGTCAGCAGCGGTCATCGCCGTGAGCTTAGGAATATTTTTAGCCTACAGCGCAAGAATAAAGAAAAACCGTTTGCTGCAAGCCTGCACCCGACTTGCAAGCACCAGCTATGCACTGCCCGGTGCGGTACTGGCAATCGGCATCATGATTCCATTTGCTGCGGTCGACAATACCATCGATTCATTCATGAGAGAACAGTTCGGAGTGTCGACAGGCTTAATCTTAAGCGGGACAGTATTTGCCTTAATTTTTGCCTACGTTGTAAGATTTCTTGCCGTGGCCTTCGGCTCTGTTGAATCCAGTCTGGCCAAAATTACCCCTAGCATGGATATGGCCGCCAGATCACTAGGGCAAAAGCCTTCAAAAATGCTGTGGCATGTGCACATACCACTAATGAAAAGCGGCATTCTGACCGCACTGCTCGTCGTGTTTGTTGACTGCATGAAAGAACTACCAGCAACATTACTACTGCGCCCCTTTAATTTCGACACGCTTGCCACCCATGTTTACCAACTAGCCTCTGACGAGCTAATAGAGCAAAGCTCGCTTGCGGCACTACTGATTGTGCTGACAGGCCTAATTCCGGTTATATTGCTCAGCCTAACACTTGACCGCAGCCACTCCACTGCACGAAAAAACTAAGTCAAACTTCTCAAAATTAGTCGTAGCAACAGATCGGTGCAATTAACTCAATCTAAATCAGTGCCCGCATTCTGGCTCAAAGGTAAAGCCAACAAGAAAACATTGTAGAGTCACTGTGAAGGTCGGCTTGTAACAGACAGCGTGCTTCAGCCTGAAGCTCTCTAATCAAGACTCAACCAGCCGCAGAAAAAATCAATTACCCAACATAAAACAGACTTAAAAGTGCGCAGTCAGGCCAACAAAAGCCCCTTCAATTGTCGTATCAGAATTAAATTCACCTAAGTCCTCAATATCCAGGCTCAAGTAACGTAAACCACCCTCGATACCAAAATCAAGCGCAGGTAGAAGATCAACTTCAAGGTGAACATACGCTTCTAAGTCCAGCAAATTGCTTTCCTGGTAGCCGATCCCGTTTCCGCGAACGCCGGCGGCCAACCCGGTGAAGGGCAGATCAAACCGGACATGGCCATACACCATTGGCACAGTAGTCGATAGATTAAGGCGGGCAGAATCTTGTGTTGATGGTCTAGTCGCCTGGACAAACCCGTCGAGCCGCCGAAGCGTCAGGCCAATGTCAACCGAAGCCCAATTGTCTAGAAGTTCGTAGTAAAGAGTGGCATCCAACATATCCACATTTAGCTCAGCATCTACTTCCTCTTCAAACGTGATAAGCCCACCGAGGATACCGGTTGCTGAATCCGCACTTCCTGTCCACTCCACAGGTGTGGTGCGGACCAGCAGATTTGGGAGAATGGGTATGAAATGCTCCACCGCCACATACACCGACAGATTATCAGACTCACCATCATTGAAGTCACCGGTAAAGTCAAAACCGTTGTCCGACTGACCAATGGTTCCTTCCACATCTGCCTGCCACAAACTGGCTCCAGCATAAATCCCAAACAACGTATCAGCAGAGGCTATCGGTGACAACAGCAAGGCCGATGCAAGCAAGCACCCTTTTGCGCCGGTAGCTACAATATTCTTCTTAGAGTCGTTCATTTTGCTCTCATTTATTTGGAGTGAGCATGTATACCCAACCAAACTGGCTATTCCATATTTAGTGCCACAATGACTGTTATCACTGCTGAACCTCTAAAACGATACTTGCGGATCATAGAACCAGTGACCACAACGCCTTCAGTACAACCCGATGCGAACCAGCCGCAAGTGCATTAGTAGTAGCACTTGCTTCTAGATACGCACTAGCTTTGGCGCAAATTCGCAATAAAACGTTCAGATTCCGCTATGGATCGATTCATCTCACCAACTAATACCGTGATATCGTTTTGCAGCGAAGCAAATTCACCTTTTAGTGACCCTATAGCCTGAGCGTTCAGGTTGTGCTTTAAGAAAAGCACGTTATCGCGGAACGTGTTGAGCACCGGTTGCATACTGGCTTCCGACTTGCGCATACTATTTAGCATAGTGTCGTAACGTAAGTTCGTTTCCCGCAACTGGCGAGTACTGCCACTCTTGAGTTCTGTGTTGGTATATTGCTCTATTTCCTGTTGCCACTCTTTAAACAACGCATCCGCCACTGCTGCTACGCTGTTTATACGGTCTGTCACTTCCTCGGC
Organism: Granulosicoccaceae bacterium; assembly: GCA_023301405.1. GTDB lineage: Bacteria > Pseudomonadota > Gammaproteobacteria > Granulosicoccales > Granulosicoccaceae. The sequence continues at coordinate 10,431 of JALZUX010000576.1, forward strand.
TGCATCCTGACTGTCTTCATATTCTGCGTTCAGTCGATCATAGGCCCTCTTAAGATCGGTATCCTGCAAGGCAACGATCGACCCAAACTGCTCAAGGGCATCTTTAAACTCTTCCTGAGCATCTTGCTGCGAGTCGCGGGTATTTTCCACCCGGCTAACCAGAATATCGCGCTTGTGCACATCGACTTTCTCCCACGCATTATAATAAGTGGACGCACAACCTGATGCAGACAGCAACAGCGGCAATAAAATAAAACCGAATAGATTCTTCAAATGTAGACTCATTAAACTTTCCTGGATACACAGACACTATTTGCTAATTGTACGCCATTAGTAAACCGGTCGGCCAAAATAGCGTAAATAATCGTGCCTTTCTCAAATCACGATTACTAACTAGTAAGCCTTCCGTAGAGTCAGCGTTGTCCAGAAACCGTCCGTTACCGCTGTTCCTTAAGCTCGCAATTTTTTACCGACTACATGTTGTTATTCAGAAGAAATAAAACGCCCACATGTAGTATACAAAAACCCACGCACCTAGGACAACCACACTACGCGCCGTATTTGAGCAGCTATTAATGAACCCATAGTTTCCACAGTTTATAACATTCAGTAACTATCAGAGCTTTGCAACTCTCGTAAGCTACGCTTCCAAATATCTCTATCGCAAACTACTAATGATAATAATAAAAGTTTGCGGAAAGATCGTGTCCCAACGCTCATGCCAAAGAACCTGTTTTTCGATGTTCTTGTGCATGCTGTGTGGCTGCGCTCCAACCGCCAAAATACCTTTCCAGCAGACTCTCTACAAAATGACCTACGAATATCTACGGGCAGCTGAATGCCTGAACGAGCAAGAAGATCATGCTGCTTATATTGCCTGCGACAAATCCTACTACCAGGATTTTGCGCGATACAACCAAATTCGAGAGGATTTTGTCAACACACAGCTACTCGCTGAGAGCGATTAACTGTAACGGTACACATCAATGGTTGATCCGGCATTTGCCCACATTATTCATAGCTGTTTGGTATACGTCGACCAGCCGTCGGCGATTGTGCAGCACAAGGTTGCTTGATCAAATCGGAAGCGCGGCTCGACAACAATGTCGGGCACAAGCAGGCGAAAGGTTAATCACAAGTTGATATAAATTGGTTTCGCCTGGTGACGAACAGACACACTGCTAATAATGCGGTGGGTGTGTGCATCACCGGACCAATAGTGCCTCAAGTCGTTGAAAGTACCGATCGACAAGTTCAGGGTCTTTACACTGTGCAAACTCCTTTGCATACCCAAAACTTCCCATTAGCCCGCCGGTATGTATGAATAAGAGCTGTGTATCTTTTGCTAGTTGGCTGGTGAAATCTGCGGACAATAGATATTGCAGGGCTTTGCCGGTATAAACAGGATCAAGGGCAATGCCTGTCTCATCGTAAAAACGCAAAATGAAGCTGATTAACGTAAGATTAACTTTGGCGTAGCGCGGCTTCAGCGGGTCTGTCAACCGCCAGTTGCACATGTGATCATTGCTAGTGTCGAGCCAATTTTTTAGCTTTCCCGGCACCGAGCTATCAGCAACGACAGGCAGACCAACAACCGACTGTTCCGTGCGCGCACTATTAACCACACCCGCCATTGTCGCCCCGGTGCCCACAGCAAGCGCTATAACATTTGGCGAAGCACTATCGTCTTTTGGTGTACGGTCGAATAGACGCAGAATGTTTTCACAGCCCTTAACCGCAAGCGTTGTGGACCCTCCCTCTGGCAACCACGTCTCACACCCATACTCCTTACAAAGACGCTGGCAGTAGATCGGATCATTTCGCTGTCGGTAAAGTGACCGGCTCACCATAACAACCCGCATCCCATTTTGTTGCGCCGACTGCAACATACGGTTGCTAATGCCTGAATCCCCTCGCACAATAGCCACCAGCCCAAGGCCATGCCGTCGAGCCTCAAAAGACAATGCGTACAGATGATTTGACCAGGCGCCACCAAAACTTAATATTGATTTGCACCCTTGGCTTTTTAGCAACTTAAGATTGTCCGCTAGCTTATAATGCTTGTTACCGCTTGCCCCGGAGGTGGCCAATTCCGTCCGCAGAATCTGTATATCAAGGTCTTTACGGCTGTGCCATTTTTTCTCTAACCGCGTCACAAATTCCATTATTTCTATTATTTCCTAAACATATTAGTCAACTTGCGAGGATCATAATCCAGTGTAATAACAAACCTCTCGCATGCATATTTAAAGCATCTTCTATAGAAAACAAGCTAAGCGTGTAATCAAGCTTTTGAACAACCGCCGATACCCCCCATGCCTCCGAGACTGGCACGACGTTACCTGGCATGCTCAGTCACAAGAAATATAAAAATAATAAAATGACTTGTATCAAGCGGCGACAATTTTTACATAACAGTGCGAAAACAGCAGCGGCCCTCACAATAGCAGGTGCTGCCTCCTCGACTGTTCACGCACTTCAGCAATCCTCTGGCTCTGAAATTAAGCAATTCCTGAGTAACTCAGGCAATTTTTCAGTGGGCGGTATTGAACTTCAACACATTAGTAAACTAAACGAAATCTATGCAGCGCGAAACTACACGTCCATCTGGACCGAGAATGACATCGCCACCCACACCAGCATGGAAGTCACAAGAAAACTATTGGGCTCTGACTCACTTGGCCTCCAGCCAACTAAATACTACGGGCGTCTATTGTATCAACTGGCAGCCAACCAGAACTCAGGAGATTTTCTTAGGTTCGAACTTCTGCTCACCGATTCTTTGTACACTTACTTTGATGATCTGGCGCATGGTGCACTGGAACAACCAAGTACAAAAACAGGATGGCGATTAGAAAAATCTACCATTGATATATCAAGCGTCAGTCATGGCTTTTTCAATGGCAATGTATCATTCAAACAAACTGTAGAAAAACTGCAGCCAACTCATCCACGGTATGCTGGCCTGATCAACGCGCTTTACGAACATCAATCCATGCTAAGTCAGGGCGGCTGGGTAGCGATACAACCAGGTTCAAGTCTTGCGCTTGGTGATAGCAGTCCAAGAGTCGCACAACTTCGTGAACGGTTGATGGAATCAGGCGATATGGGCTACCGCGATTACCTCAGCAATATCCAATTTGACACCGAGCTGGAAGCCGGCGTGATCAAATTCCAACAACGCCACGGGCTTGAAGCTGACGGCGTAGTCGGTCCAAAAACACTTGAAGAGATAAACGTCACGCTGTGGGATCGAATAACACAACTACAGATAAATTTGGATCGCTGGCGCTGGTTACCGAGAAACCCGGGCACTTCCAATATCACCGTCAATACTGCCGGCTATGATATGGATATCACCATTGACGGGCACAGCGCTGCCACCATGAAAGTAATCGTCGGTACAACTAAAAATAAGACACCCCTGTTTTCAGACAGTATGGAACACATGGTATTTAACCCTTCCTGGTATGTGCCTAAGAGCATCGTTCGCGAATTGCTACCCAAGGAAGTTTCGCAACCGGGATGGTTAGACAAAAACAACTTCGAGGTAACTACTAAATCTGGTGGAGCAAAAGTATCTCCATCAAACGTCAGCCTTGATGCAGAGTACTTCGTTGCAAACTATCGAGTGCGCCAACGCCCAAGTGAAAAAAATGCACTGGGCAAGCTGAAGTTTATGTTTCCCAACAAATACAATATCTATTTGCACGACACTAACGCGAAGAGCTTGTTTGCAAAAGCAAAACGTTCATTCAGCCATGGCTGTGTTCGAGTGGAAAAACCCACAGAGCTCGCTAGAATGCTACTGCAGTCGGATGGTAAATCAAATGCCGAAATAGACAGTTATTTAGCTCATGACGGCACTAAAAAGGTAAACCTGCGCACACCATTGCCAGTACACCTTACTTACCAAACGGCATGGGTCGATGACTCAGGCGTCACGCACTTTCGAGATGACATCTACCGACACGACCAACACGCTGTAAAGCAAATACACAACAGCAAATCACTTTTTGCTGAAGCTGAACTCAAGGCACTGGCATCCACCGGGCTAGAAGTGGTGTCCAATACTTATTAGGTTTAACAGCAACAGGTGGCTGGCCGAAAACATGACTCTACTGCTTACGGCTAGCCATAACGATTAATCTCACTGGGGAAGAAAAACTATTCGCCCCTATTGATCGGAACACCTAATTGCACACTCCCCGACTTCACTGCACCAATTGCTCCCAGCCAGCCACCAACAGGCTGGCCAAAGAGCTGTTTTTTGTATCAGACAGCAACTGTAAAAAATTTGAACGCCGTTCAAGACAGAAAAATTCTGGCAAATCTACAGAAATTAGTACGACAGAGGAAGAGTTTTTCACCACTAATGGTGGCAAAACAGCAAGGACTGATACAACTTAGGACCCACCCAACAACGCCTAATATCATTCAAACGTAAGCCGGTTTGAAGTCGAGCGATCAGTGTCAGGCTTTAGCTACGACCGATAGTCAACTATAAAATTTGAAATAATCAACTCCCTTTCAAAGACAAAGCTCCATTCTATAGGCACGCCTTAGGCTGGATAGTTTGCCCTGAAATTCAGTTCAAAAGTCTTTCAGTTTGCGAACTCCCAATGAAATGACCTTTGACCAGTTGCTCTATGCTTAATCCCCGCTTTTTACTAGAAGCGACATCTTCAATACCG
>JALZUX010000577.1 GCA_023301405.1 Granulosicoccaceae bacterium
ACACCGTCTATCAGTCTAGAGAGTCGATCAGGGAAAGACGCTTTTTCTACTGCATCGTAAATCCGCACTTTAATCACCGGATTACCTGCAGTGTTATCCATCGAATCAACTCCCACTGCACCCTGGCTATCAGCAAGTGCAAGCAACTTGGGCAGGTGAAGGGCAGCAAACTCCAGATTACTGTGAATCTCAGTTAGTGCAGAAAGTCGAAGACTTTCTTCAAGCGCTGGCGCGCTGATATCAAACCAAAAGCCTGGAGACTGTAAAGAGCAAAGATTCAACGACTCCACTACCTTACTATCAGCTTGACTGAAGGCTGCCGCGCTATTCATATACAACTCTGAGGCCTGTGCGAGTTCATCACCCACAGCGGACGCATTATCCCCACTGATCGAGGCATACATGTAGCGTTGAACTGCCGTCTTCAAGCCTGATGCCTCTAACGCATTTAAAACGTTTTCAACAGAGGTTAGTATTTGACTTAGTTCCACAAAGGCATAATCAGCGGCTTATTGATTTCAGAAAACCATAGGTTTTTTGTGCCAACTGAGCTGCGCAAGGAAACCGCCACCACACTAGAGATAGAGTAGATGCAATGTTTCTGGAGAGATACTGCTGCAAGGGCCTTCCGAGTATCTTTGCTACTTCGATACCACAGACTTCTAATGCTTTAGCTAAACAATAGCTTCTCGATCACTGTCGTTGCATACGCCGCGATAGCAACCAAATGCTCCTGAGAGCAGTTGATTTGATTGGTCGGGACGGAGGGATTCGAACCCACGACCCCCACACCCCCAGTGTGGTGCGCTACCAGGCTGCGCTACGCCCCGACTTGATCAACATAAACAAAAAGGGCGACTGGCGTCGCTCTATGTAGATTTTACATGACTTCGCTGGAGAATGTCATGCTTTAAGCAATTTAAGCACTTCTTCAAGCTCTAAACGTAGCTGCTTTACCACTTGTTGAGCTTGTCCGCTACCTTCCTTTCCAGTCTCACCAGATAGTTGCAGCCGGGCACCGCCTATCGTGTAACCCTGCTGATAGAGCAAGTCACGGATAGTCCTGATCAACATCACGTCATGCCGCTGATAATATCGACGGTTTCCGCGACGTTTCACCGGTTTCAGATCCGGAAACTCCTGTTCCCAATAACGTAAAACATGCGGTTTTACGTCACACAAATCGCTCACCTCACCAATGGTGAAGTAACGCTTGTTGGGAATTGAGGGTAATTCGTTATTGTTGCTGGTTTCCAGCATAGGCTTCGACTCGAGCTTTCAATTTTTGACCGGGGCGGAATGTGACTACCCTGCGCGCTGAGATAGGTATCTCTTCGCCAGTCTTCGGATTGCGCCCAGGGCGCTCACTTTTGCTACGCAGTATGAAGTTACCGAATCCGGAGAGTTTCACATCATCACCCTCTTCCAGAGCCGCTCTTACTTCTTCAAAAAATTGTTCTACGAACTCTTTGGCCTCACGTTTATTGAGTCCGAGTTCATCAAAGAGCATTTCTGCCATTGATGCCTTGGTTAACGCCATTTTCTATGTCCTGAGTGTCGCGCTTAAGTCTTCGGTTAAACCGTTAAGAATACGAGACATCGCCGAGTCAATTTCTATGTCGTCTAGAGTGCTGGAAATATCCTGTAAAATCAACCCTAAAGCGACACTTCTTAGACCTCTTGTAATGCCTTTCCCTGTGTATACGTCAATGATCCGGACCTCTTTCAATGACGCCGGAGCATTACGAATCACGCATGCCTTGATGTCTGCATAAGAGATTTCGCTGTCTATCTCAACCGCCAGGTCACGACGGACCGACGGAAACTTCGATATTTCGCTAAAAGCTGGTATTTTCGCACGCTCTATAGCTGACAGTTCAATCTCAAACAATACTGGAATTTGCGACAACTCCAGCGTTTTCTGTAGCTTTGGATGTAAACTTCCTATCCAGCCTATTGATTTTCCATCAGCAAGAATGCGAGCTGTCATCCCTGGATGAAGCGCTGGATGCTCTGCTTTTTCAAACGAAAATACAGTTCCATTCGCTGACTTCATGATCGCTTCCACATCACCTTTGGCATCGAAAAAGTCAGCGGCCACCGAATTCTCGCTCCAGTGATCTGGGTTTCGCTGCCCTGCCAACACACCAGACAGAAAATTTTCTTGTTTTAAATCATCACCTTCCAGAACAAACTTAAGTCCACACTCGAACAGTCGAATATCGCTCTGCTGTCGGTTTAAATTACTTTGTAAAGTCTCACATAGGCCAACCCACAGGGTATTGCGCATAACGCCCATGTCTGAGGAAATTGGATTAGCAAGTGCCAGTGATTCAAGTTCAGGTTCAAAAATACGCTGCTTTTGCTCGTCAACGAAGCTGTAACACACCGCTTCCTGATAGCCACGATCGACCAATAAATGCTTGATTCTTGATCGTGACAATACTGATTCAGGCGCTGGGCTGATCTCAGGTTGAAAACCGGGGTTAGTCCTGGGCATGTTGCCATAACCGTGAACTCTAGCGATTTCTTCCATCAGATCTTCTTCAATCGCGATATCGTACCTGTAGCTCGGCGACGTCGCGTGCCAGCCATCAGATACTTTCTCAATATTGATCCCGAGTCGCGTCAAGATGCTCATGACTTCGTCATCGGCTACATGTAGCCCCAAAAACTTATCTAAGCGCTCACGGCGCAAAAGTAGCTGTCCAAAGTTTCGATCAAGGCTTGAATTACGCACTTCAAAAACAGGACCAACACTTCCGCCAACGATATCAACCAACAGTCGGGTTGCGCGTTCAATCGCTTGATTTTGTAGCGCACTATCCACTCCGCGCTCAAACCGCTGCGCCGAATCAGTGTAGGCATTATAACGGCGTGGTTTACCCGCTATTCCAAGTGGCGTAAAAAGTGCCGCTTCCAGCAGAACGTCACTGGTAGAAGTGGTCACGCCTGTGGCGTCACCGCCCATAATGCCAGCGATAGCCACCGCGGCGTTGTGATCAGC
>JALZUX010000578.1 GCA_023301405.1 Granulosicoccaceae bacterium
AGGCAGGCAGGCAAATAATTTCACGGCAACGGCTTTCCGATGACTGCATTTTAGCGCTGCACTATCTGCAGCATGCCATGATGCAATACCACCTAATTCTAATCCGCTTATAGGGATCACCACTACACTGCTTGCGAACTCGCCTATGATCCACATCCAGAATAATAGCCTGCGTTAAGCGTCAGCCCAAAAAGCCGTACCCTGAACTGTGATTACCCCTAGTTGACCGCCAGCCTGAAAGCTCTTACACCAGAGCAAAAAACCTACCCGGCATTGGCCTCTAAAGCGTACCAGCCTCATCACTCACAATGCTTCATAACCGGGGAACTAGCCAACGCTTAAGTTAGCGCAAGCATTTGGAATGGCAATAATATAAATCACAAAATTCACGCTAATGTATTTAGAAACTCCGTTGCCAGTCGCTACCCCTTCCAATCGATGGCAACGTCAGGCAGCACAAAATATGGAAGGCGTACGACAACATTTAGAATCAGTAAACGAAAGCTACTTCCAACACCTACAGCATGCAACCGGATTTGGGCTTTGCTTGATCACGGCGGGCTTTGCCTGCTTGCTGCATGGACTTATCCCTTCTATGTGCACAACAACCGGCAGCAAAGCCATTTGCAAATTACACGACAAAATGGTGGTGAATCGCAAACAAAACCCTCTTGATTGCCCCGACCAAACCGACTAGTTTTTCAAAAAACTAATTTGCACGCTGTGCCATTACGCACACTCCGTTTTTACGATAAATCTGCTTCGCTGACTCCTTCCCTGGCGACAAAAGCATGGCCTAAGTGCCTAGCTTGAATCAGCGACCAACGTGAAATACGCGTCGCAATCACCTACCTCCCCGCAACTCTTCTTCCCCACCCGAGATCAGCGTCAGAATTGCGCCCGCTCCTCGCTCGTCTGAACAATAGCGCCACCTATCCGACAGCATAATTCTTCCGGACAGGCTTACCCATGGCAATATACAGTGTGCTTACCTGCAACATCACGGGCAGTCCAGCGCGGAATGATGGGTTCAGCCGCCAATTGTATCCTTCAGATTGCCAGATCACGACACAGAAACGTAGCGATACAAACAAATTGACGGCAACCGTTAATTCAAGTGAACTTTATAGGATACTGCGAGTAGATGGTGTAACTTACTGAGATCAGTCGACTAACTACACCTTTCAGCCACCCCATGCGGGTGACGTGCTTACAAGATGTTTTATTAAGGAATCATACTAATGATTATTTCTACCAGGATTCGCCAGTTAGCAATACCGGTTATTACAGCCGCCGTTATGGTTTCGTCCAACGCCATCGCTGATTCATTGCCCAAGGTTGCAATAAATGGCATCACGAAGGGCGCCCTGAGCTTTTCAGGCCCCGTGACAATATCTGGATCCGCACTCGACTCAGACGGCATCAGCGAAATCTATGGCACTATTCAAAATCAGGCAAACCAGTTGTTTTTTACACCGAACGGCACATTCGTCAAAGACCCCACCCGACTTCCGTTCACTTTCGATAAAAATGCAACGCAAACCGGCTGGGCAACCAACGCCTATGCAATACCTGCGGGCAAATACTTGTATCGTATGCGCGCCGAGGACAGTAAAAAAACTCGCTCCAAAATAGTCACAATTCCTGTTACGGTAGTCGCTTCGGGCGCCAGAGTGGCAACCGCGGCGACCGCCGCACCAGCAGCCCGGCCTGCAGCGCAAGCACCAGCGGCGCCTGCAGCAGCACCGGCAGCGACCGCTGTTGCAGCCAGTGCCAAAGCTGCTAACGGCATGAATTACTGCGGCGGCTCAGGCGCAGATGCTGATGGCGACGGATTTGGCTGGGAAAACAAGGCTTCGTGTATCATTGCCGGCTCAAAAGCTGACAAGAACCCCAACTGCGCCTCGTCGGCATCTGATCCAGATGGCGACGGCTGGGGCTGGGAAAATGAAGCCTCTTGCCTGATTGTAACTCACTGTACAGCGGCTGCACCAGACCCTGATGGTGATGGCTACGGCTGGGAAAACAACAGCTCATGTGTGGTTGTAAAACCAACTGGTAAATTTCCATCTTGCACGAATGCCGCATCAGACCCGGATGGCGACGGCTATGGCTGGGAAAACAACAAAACCTGCGTAATTATCTAACCACTTACGGCTTGTAGTTATACTGCCGCCGCTTGGCGGCAGTACTCGCTGATTTTTTAACATAAGAAAAACCTTTACTGACTGCAATTGGCATTGACGCTGCTTCCACTTACAGTGGATGATTAACGCTTAAGGTCAGTCAGTGCACTCCCTTCCAAATGGCCACCCGGCCACTGAAACACAAAAATCAAAATGGCTGGTTATCGCCGTCACAGCTATAACATTGGGCCTGGCATCTGCGTGCGCAACCTACCCGCTTGCCGCCAACGATGATGTTTGCTCTATTTTCCGGGCAAAGCGCAGCTGGCATAACACCGCCCTGAAAATGCAGGACAAATGGAACCTGCCTCTCCACGTGCCCATGGCTATCATGTATCAGGAGAGTAAATTTCGACATAACGCCAAACCACCGCGGCGCTATTTACTGGGTTTCATTCCCTGGAAACGTCGTAGCACCGCCTATGGCTACGCACAGGCCATCGATGGTACATGGGAAAACTACATGACTGAAACCAGCAACCGCAGCGCTCGTCGAACTAACTTTAATGACGCACTTGATTTCATGGGCTGGTACTTAAACAAAACCACAAAACTCACCGACATCCCCAGAGAAGACACCTACCGACAATACCTTGCGTATCACGAAGGATGGACCGGCTACAAACGCCGTAGTTATGATGACAAAGCATGGCTTAAGCAAGTCGCCCGCAATGTTGACAACCTGTCTATGCGCTATGAACAGCAGTACCAATCCTGCGCCGACGATCTGGACCGCGGTTTCTGGCGGCGTGTGACACCAGGTTAATTCACCTACCGCAATACCAAGTTTATTTATATGGCCTTGCTTCTTTTAATATCTTCATGGAGCGGCAACTATTCACAACATACCGTCGCGTCAATGGGCGGGGTTGTTTGTGCTCAAATAACCGTGCATGTTGCAGGCAAATTCCTATCCATGACACGGCAAATGCACTCTGACTAGTCACAGAACACCATACCCATAGAGTCATGGTGTATTTAACACTGTAAAACGCGTTGAATAGGTACCATGAAGCAAGACATGTTTCTAACTTCTAACAAAAATATACTAGATACGCGTTCCGTCGCCATCACCACGACGTAGATCACCGGCGATATAGTAAGCCACTACCCCGCCTGTCACCGCACCAATCAAATGGCCCTCCCACGAGACTCCCGACTGAGTTGGTAAAATGCCGTACAGCAGTGTTGACCCATAAACCACTGCCACACCAATAGCAATTAATGCAGACAACAAGCGTTTCTCAAAAAAACCCGCACACACTAAAAAACCAACCAAGCCGAAAACCAGCACACTGGCACCAATATGAATCGCCGGGCGCCCGAATATCCATAAACCGATTCCAGCAATGACACTGATAAACACCACGATATCGACACTGTTAGCGCGGGATCCGGCCAACAGTAATAACAGCACCACCAGCGGCACCGAATTGCCCATAATATGTGCCATATCACCATGTAGAAAAGGCAGCGTGACAATACCTATAAGGCCCGACAACGTCCGCGGTATCAAGCCAAAGTTTTCCAATGCAAGAACACGATCGACCACAAACACCAACCAAATTAAGGCAACAAAGAGAGCAATGCCTTTGATGTCCCGCCCCAACGAGTGGACATGTTCTTTGCCTGTTAAGGTTCTGCGAGACATCACCGGTAGCCTTTTTTTAATGGATCAACGTTATGGTAAGCCACATGCCATTGGAGGGCTTGCCTCACTGGTTTAGCGGCGTAACGCATTTCTTTTTAATTGTATCAAAAGCCGCTTGTAAGGTCGTTGCGAGGGTGTGAGATTTCGAGTCAGATATTCCTGATCAATAGTGGCGAATAGTTGTTCTTCTTTACGAGGTTGATCGTAATGGCTGACCGCAACACCGCGCCCGCCGTAGATTCTAGTTCTCTAACAGCCACCTGGTATTCACCAACGACACCTGTGAGTCGCTTACTCAAATTTAAATGGCAACGCTTTATCCGGTAATTCTGCCCCTTGCCTGTTATTTATACCTTGGTCAATCACCACGACCACACTATCTATTAACGCATAAGCGCCACCCTCTACCAGGCATCCCTGCACATATTGACCAGCCTGCAGGTCCGTATTTTCAACTCTGGAAATCAAAAGCTTTACTGATTTCCCTGCCGACTGCCTGGCTTTTTCTCTGGAAATAAAACCAAGCCAGCGCACTTGCTGCGCCTTGCCATCGCGCCTTAAAACACCGACAGTCTCATTTTCAGTTTCTTGCTCAAGCTTGATATTACGGTAATTCTGTTTGCGAAATAAAGTATGCATCCTGATTACTGTATATAAAAACAGTATTAATTTCACTATCCATTTTTTTCAAGTATAAACAGCGGTTTATACCCGCAAACCAACAATCAGGCTCGCTGGTCAAAACAGGATCAGAATTTTCTAGCAGCCGCCCGGTTCCGCTCACTGAGAATTACGACAGTGGACAGCCGTAAAGCATTAGCGGTTCCCGGTTAACAGCACCGGCCCCTGCTCTTTGAAACCAACGCTAACTGGTTCATTATCCCTGAAGTCGATATCGACATCGGTCACGACAAATAAATTGCCGGAGGCAGTGGCCACCTGGTACTCCATATGGCTGCCAGCGTAGGTGGCTTTAGAAATTGTTCCAGCCAGTGTATTGGCCGACCCGGGAGCCAACAGCGTGATGCGTGTCGGCCTCACTGCCACCCGCGCAACACCAGGGCCGATACCTCGAGCCGACATGACAATTGTCACTTCACCAACCTGTACTGTTGCAAGATCTGATTCGACCCTCTCAACTATCGCATCAAGCAAGTTGGCTTCGCCGATGAAATCAGCGACAAACTCATTGATGGGGGCATCGTATAGCTCGCGGGGCGTACCGACTTGCGCAATCACTGCATTATTCATCACAATGATTCGATCAGAAACCGCTAGGGCTTCCTCTTGGTCATGAGTAACATACACAACGGTAAGGCCCAACCTGGTTTGAATATCTCTGATATCTTCACGAACCTGCCGCCTGAGCTTGGCATCAAGGTTAGATAACGGTTCATCGAATAACAGAACCTGAGGCTCAAGCACTAACGCCCGCGCTACCGCCACTCGCTGCTGCTGGCCACCGGAAAGCTCACTGGGCAAGCGCCCGCCAAACCCGGCCAACCCAACCAGATCGAGCCCATACTCAGCCCGCTCCAGCACCTCAGCCTTTTTCATTTTCGATATTCGCAGTCCGTACGATACGTTTTCCATCACAGACATATGCGGAAACAACGCGTAAGACTGAAACACCATCGAGACATCCCGATCAGTAGCAGGTAGTTTAGTTACGTCAGTATCGCCGATAATAATCTTGCCGCTAGTCGCCATCTCTAGACCGGCAATCATCCGAAGGGTTGTGGTTTTTCCGCAGCCGGAAGGGCCAAGCAGCGTGACTAACTCACCAGGTTCAACCTGCAATGAAACATCGTCGACGGCAGTTACATCAGTGCCATACACCTTACTGACCTGCTGAAACTGCACCGAAGCGGCTTTACTGTTTATCTGAGAGCTTGTCATAGCGCGATGTATTTACCCGGTGGTCCGTGATTGCGCAAGCCTGCGACGATTTTTACTACGCCCTACGACCAGTTGCATTAAACCAACGACAGTCAACATCACCACAATCAACACTGACGAATAGGCGATGGCAATGCCGTAGTCGTTATTTTCTACCCGACCAATAATATAACTGGTCGCCATATTATATTCAGCGCTCACTAAAAATATAACGGCGCTGATTGCGGTCATTGCCCGCACAAAACTAAACACCAATGCCGCCAGAATAGCTGGTCGCATCAGCGGCAGGATAATTCTTGTAAAGGTACGCCAGGTACTAGCACCCAACGTGACAGAGGCTTCGTCAAGGCTTTTATCTAACTGAGACATTGACGCGATGCCTGCACGCACCCCCACAGGCATATTACGGAAAATAAAACTAATCACCAATATCACACCAGTGCCAGTCAACTCGATAGGCGGCACATTAAACGCCAATATGTAGCTCACGCCGATAACTGTTCCGGGAATAGCGAAGCTCAGCATCGTGCCAAATTCAAAGAATCGTTTGCCAGAAAAATCCTGCCGTACCAGCAACCAAGCGGTCAGCAAACCAATCACAGCCGTCAATGGCGCAGCAATGGCGGCAATTTTAAGCGTGGTCCAGAATGAATCCCATGCCGCGCCCTTAAAGTGCAGGCCGAATTCATTAAAGCTGATTCCGAAAGCGGTAATATAATGCTTAAACGTCAACGTGTTATTAAGCCCCCACACGTCCACAAAGCCACCATAAAGAATCATTCCGTAAACAGTCAACGTGAACGCAGTCCAGACAAACGCAATCACATAGCATGGCCACATGATTCGGTTTGGCAGTAGTACATGCATACCGCCATCGCCTTTTCCTGTCTGGGTGGTGTAGGACTTATTACCCAGCCAGCGGCGCTGCAAATAGAATGCAGTTAACGTAAAGATCAATAAGGCAATCGCAAGAACGGCAGCCTTGCCCTGATCATTCTGCGCCCCGACAATCGCGAAAAATATCTCTGTCGACAATACATCATAGTTGCCACCAAGCACTAACGGATTGCCGAAGTCCGCCATGCTCTCGATAAACCCCAATAAAAAAGCATT
>JALZUX010000579.1 GCA_023301405.1 Granulosicoccaceae bacterium
AATACTTGCAAACACGCATACGCAAATGCCGCGAATAAAGGCAAGAACGCTGCATACTGAAACGCATCAGTTCCCGGGCGCAGCATAATAACCACACCTGCCAACCCGATAACTACCGCCATCCACCTATGCAACCCTACTTTTTCACCTAAAAAGAGTACCGACAGTGCAGTGATAAATAATGGGGCGACGAAAAAAATTGCACTTGCCTCAGGTAGGCTAATTACCGACAAGCCAACAAAAAATGTCATATTCGCCAAAACCACACAAAATCCACGAATACAGTGAATAGATAAATAACGGGTTTTCATTAACGAATAACCGCCCTCAAGAGGCATAATGATCGCAAGCGTTAATGTGAGGCCAACGATTGACCTGACCAGCACAATCTGATGCAGCGCGTAGTCACCGCTGAGAAATTTAATTCCCACATCATTCAGGGAGAACATGAACCAGGCACCAATGGCACACAACAACCCAACAGCGGTTGATCCGCCGCCGGTATCACCACGCAGGGTTTTGATAGATTGTCTTGGCGATGCAATAGTCATTAGACATATGACTATTGATTGCGAGTATTGTCAATCTGTTTCAATCAACCCACACGGATTGAGACATTTCTCCTGTCTTGTAATCTGCGCCACCAGCAAAAGTAGTTGACCTATCACAGCGTTATTCAGCCTTGGTTTTTTCTAGCTGACTGGCTACTCGTTGAAAAGGAATAGACTCTGCGATACTAAATAGCTTGTTCTTCTGCAAACCAGCCTTACTGATTTGCGGAGAAGATATACCACAAAGCACACGCGCCAGAGTCCTTGTTGAGGAAAGCAGTTCTGCGTGCTCTGATTGTAAGTTTAATGCGTCTTTCAAGACCTCTGGCTTAAGACCAGCAAGCTCAGTCTGAGGAAGCGCAACAGCTTGCTTGGTTTCACACCAACCACAATGACCACACGGGGCTTCAAGCGGGCTGTCAAACCTTGCACAAAGGGCAGATGTTTGGCAATTATCTAAGCAGACCCAATCAACACAGTGCTGCAATCGCGCTATCTCGCGTTGCTCACGCATTTGCGCGTCGGCAGATATTTCTGCCGCCAGCGCTGTTATAGATTCAGGCATTTTTTCTATGGTGAAGCGATTACGAACACCGGCCACTTTGACTTCGAGCAAGCTCTGCTCTGCCAGGTAATCAAGTGCTGCAACCAAACGTGCACGCGGAGTATTAAGTGCAATAGCCGTGGCATCAAGATCTACTTGGTACCATGTGCTTTTTTTATGGGATTGACGAAAGATATCACCAATAAACTTGGCACGATCTGAATCAAAGCGGCCAAGTATTTCTTCTGACGTCTTTAATGGTTTAAATTGGTAGTTGGCATAAAACGGCGTACCGCCACTAATATATTTTTTTAGCTCTAACTGCGTTAGCAGGGTGCGCAACACCAATGCCCTGATGTCACAAGTGCGGGCAAGATCATAGAGTGAAACATCAAAGTTGCTCTCTTGAGAAAAAATGGTTTCCAATAATTTTAAAATGGATGATTCACTAGGTGTATCACCATAGACAAAATTTTCAAGTGGTATTAAATCAGACGCACAAGCCAACAGGTGACACTGTGAGGGCTCGCCATCGCGGCCGGCCCGCCCTATCTCTTGAGAATAATTTTCCAGACTTTTGGGCAGGTTATAATGGTAAACATAGCGAATATTCGATTTATCGATCCCCATACCAAAGGCAATAGTCGCAACAACTACACCGCTATCTGAATTAATAAACCAGTCCTGTACTTCACTACGCCGGTCTTCTTTAAGACCTGCGTGGTAGAACTTCGCATTCAAACCATTACCAGCCAAGAGTTCTGCCACATGCTGCGCTGTTTTTTGCAATGTTACATAAACAATTGTGGGACCAACTGGAAGCGCTTTCATTTTCTGAACCAGCACCGCGTCACGTGTTGCTTCTTCGACAGCAGTAGCAGTCAATTGCAGATTAGATCGATAAAAACCGGTATTCACAGCGCATTCGTCTGAAATTTCAAATGCACTGCAGATATCTTTCATCACATCTTTGGTTGCTGTTGCGGTAAGTGCCAATACACGTTGTGCCCCACAAGCTTTGGCAAACTGCACCAACTTAAGATAATCAGGTCGAAAGTTGTGACCCCACTCAGAGATACAGTGCGCCTCATCGACGGCAAACAGGGCTATATCAATACCTGCAATAGCATGGCGAAAACGTTCGTTGTTGAAGCGCTCCGGCGCTACATACAGTAATCGTAAACTGCCATCGCGTAACTCTTGCATCACTTGCCGATAGGCGGCGGCATCAAGTGTTGAATCAAGCCTTGCTGCCTTTATACCGCGTGCAGTCAACGCATCTATTTGATCTTTCATTAGTGCGATCAACGGTGACACCACCAGCGTTAAACCATCAAGCAACAGTGAGGGCAACTGGTAGCACATCGATTTACCGCCGCCAGTGGGAAACACCGCAGCCGCACTGTTACCTGCCAGCAATTGGGTAATGACTTGTTCCTGACCATCGCGAAAACCACTGTAGCCAAAATACTGGCTTAGCGCGGTATTCAGCTCATCGGCAGAAAAGGATTTTGGTGAGGAGACTTCAGACGGCACAGTCTGGACTGCATAGGTGGTTTTCGACATGTTTTACTTCCACTGCTAACTTCAAGGTGACAGACGACCCCACAGAGTCGCTGACTTCTACTACTTGTCGATAAGTTTGCCTTAGAGTAATACCAAATTTAGTGACACAGTTCACGACTCGGCCTCCGGGCAGTCGCTTCAGAGGCGGCCTCATGAGGTTAGCTTTCAGGGCGCATGTGAGGAAATAGAATGACGTCTCTTATCGAAGGCGCACCAGTGAACATCATCACCAACCGGTCTATACCGATGCCTTCACCAGCGGTCGGCGGTAAGCCAAATTCAAGCGCACGGATGTAGTCAGCGTCATAATGCATCGCTTCATCATCACCAGCATCAAGGTTAGCTACCTGATCCCGAAATCGTGCTGCCTGGTCCTCTGAGTCGTTTAACTCGGAAAAGCCGTTGGCGATCTCACGCCCGCCTACAAAAAATTCAAAACGGTCAGTAACATCAGGGTTGGTATCATTTCGACGCGCCAACGGTGACACCTCTGCCGGATAAGCAGTAATAAAGGTTGGGGCGATTAAGCGGTGCTCGACCGTTGCCTCAAAAATTTCAGTCAATAACTTTCCAATTCCCCATCCGTCTTGTACCTTAGCACCCTTACGATTTGCAATAGAACGCAGTGCATTAAGATCATTAAGATCATCTTCGTAGATATCAGAATTGTATTGCGCTACTGACTCCGCCATCGTGAGCCTGGCAAATGGCTTTGAGAAATCGTAAGTAGACTCGCCATCAGCCGACTGAATACTTGTTGAACCCATGACGTTTTCTGCGATATCACGAAGCAACTCTTCAGTCAGATTCATTAAATCATTGTAGTCAGCATAAGCCTGATAAAACTCAAGCATTGTGAACTCAGGATTATGCCTTGTAGATAAGCCTTCATTTCGAAAATTACGGTTAATTTCAAACACCCGGTCAAAGCCACCAACCACCAACCGCTTTAAGTAAAGTTCAGGTGCGATACGCAAATACATATCCATGTCGAGCGCATTGTGATGAGTCACAAAAGGCTTGGCGGTAGCGCCACCTGGTATCACCTGCATCATGGGTGTTTCTACTTCCATGTAACTGCGCGCATTAAAGAAATCACGAATATACTGAACAATCGCTGCACGGATTTTAAAGGTGCTACGAGTATCGTTATTGATGATCAGGTCTACATAGCGTTGACGGTAACGCTGTTCCATGTCCGTTAGACCATGAAATTTTTCTGGTAACGGACGTAGTGATTTAGTCAGCAAGCGATAAGATGATGCTTTAATAGTCAGCTCACCTTTATTGGTTTGGAACAACTTACCCTTTACACCAATAATATCGCCAACATCAAGATGCTTAAATTCGTCATAAGCGTCCTCACCCACGCCGCCCTGCTGCAGGAAAATTTGTATTCTTCCGCTCGCATCCTGAATGTGGGCAAAGCTTGCTTTACCCATTACCCGCTTGCCAATCATTCGTCCAGCTATAGAGACTGGTATTTCCGTTGACTCAAAATATTCTTTCGCGCGGTTTTCATGTTCATCCAGAAGTTCCTGCGCCAGATCAGCTGGTCTGAAATCGTTAGGAAAAGCTGGTCCCTTCTCTCGCAGTTCAGCAAGTTTCTCACGACGTTGTGCGATCAGTTTGTTGTCGTCTTGTACGGTGTCGTCTTGCTTGTAGTCGTCTTCACTCACGGGAGTTTTGCCTTCACTCATTTTTTTCCTGCGGCCACGCCGCGATTGTTAAATTACTACTGAATGTTATTAATATTGCGCAGATACGCTACGCCACCATTAAAACAAGTTTCTATAAACCGCTTTTTAAGCTTGCTTCAATGAACTGATCCAAGTTTCCATCGAGCACGGCCTGTGTATTACCGGTTTCAACATTAGTGCGTAGATCTTTTATTCGCGACTGGTCTAGCACATAGGAACGGATCTGACTGCCCCAACCGATATCTGACTTGGTTTCTTCAAGCGCTTGCTGGTCGCCACGACGCTTTTGCATTTCAAGCTCATAAAGCTTTGCCTTTAATTGCTTCATGGCCTGATCTTTATTCTTATGCTGCGAACGATCATTTTGGCACTGAACCACCACATTTGTGGGTTCGTGCGTTATGCGCACCGCTGATTCAGTTCGGTTGACGTGCTGACCACCTGCCCCGGATGCACGGTAGACATCGATGCGCAGATCGGCGGGGTTTATATCGATCTCAACCGTATCATCAACTTCAGGGGCGACAAAAACAGCAGCAAACGAAGTGTGCCGTCGGCTGCCTGAATCGAACGGTGACTTTCTCACCAAGCGATGAACACCAGACTCGGTACGCAGCCAACCATAAGCGTACTCGCCTTCGAAGCGAATGGTGGCCGACTTTATACCAGCCACGTCACCCGCAGAGGCTTCCATCAGTTCAGTTTTAAACCCATGAGCCTCGCCCCAACGCAAATACATGCGCAACAGCATTTCAGCCCAATCTTGGGCCT
Source organism: Granulosicoccaceae bacterium (assembly GCA_023301405.1). Taxonomy (GTDB): domain Bacteria; phylum Pseudomonadota; class Gammaproteobacteria; order Granulosicoccales; family Granulosicoccaceae. The sequence goes on from JALZUX010000579.1 coordinate 5,133, forward strand.
CGGTACCACCGGATCCTGATTGGATATCGACAAACGCGTTGTTTTCGTCTTGTTCGCCACTGAACATACGGCGAAATTCGAGCTCGGCAATTCGCGCTTCCAGCGCGGCCAGGTCATCATTGACTGACTGCAAAGTGGCTTCGTCTTCTTCTTCATTGGCCATTTGCAGGAGCTCTTCAGAGTCATCGAGACCCGATTCAAGAGAGCTTAGCAGGCTAACAACAGTATCGAGTTGCGCGCGCTCTTTGCCTAACGCCTGGGCACGGTCTGGTTGGTTCCAGATTTCCGGGTCTTCGAGTTCAAGCATGACCTCTTCGAGCTGTTCTTTTTTATCGTCGAAGTCAAAGGTACCCCCTTAGCGCTTTACCGCGCTCACGAAGGTCTTCGATTTTATTAGTTGTGGGATTAATTTCCATCGCACGAGTCTTGAGGCGTTTAACCCGCTAGTTTACACCACCCCGTGAAATGAATCTTGAGTTTGTAATGACCCCGCTGTCAGCCTACCGGCTCAAGGTATTCAACAATCAACTGCAACGATTCGCGGTCTCGAAAATGATTTACGTCAAGGCGAAACACAATGCGCCATTGCTGATCATCGGTAGCGTGTATTCGGCGGTTAAAAGCCACTGCAGGCAAATCGCGACCGCCATTAACATGCCGAAGCACCAGACGACTATGACCCTTGCCGACCTCCTCCGCTGATTTTATCTCGAAAATATCGTCAAACAACGGCGCAGAAAAAGTTTGTCCCCACGGCTGCAGAAATTTCATCATTGCGGCGTTTTGAAGCGTCATTTCTGAATCATTCAGGGGACCATCGGTCAGCCATTCCCGCGCTGGCGTAACCCCTTCCAGCAGGCGAGTCACTTGTGCTTCAAAACCCTTTTTAAACTTAGGAAAGTCAGCTTCGGCCAAACTGACGCCTGCCGCCATTGCGTGACCGCCAAACTTTGATAGCAATCCAGGCTCTGTGGCGACCATGGCAACCAGCACATCGCGGATATGCACTCCCTCTATTGAGCGCCCTGAGCCCTTCAAGCTGCCATCAGCAGATTTGGCGAAAGCAAATACCGGCCGATGGCACTTTTCTTTGATCCGACCAGCCACAATACCGATGACACCTTCATGCCATTCCGGCTTATAGACTGATAAAGCACAGGGCAACTGACCAGACTGTTCTGCCATCAGCGCCTCAACCTGCTCAAAACCCTCGCTACGCATGCCGCTTTCAATCTGGCGACGCTTGCGGTTGAATTGATCGAGCTCACGAGCAATCAGCAGTGCCGTTTGCTTGTCTTCAGCTAACAGGCATTCAATGCCGATGCTGATATCGTCAAGTCGGCCAGCGGCATTTAAACGGGGACCAACAACAAACCCTAAATCACCCGATGTCGCTCTTTGATGGTCTCGTGACGCCACATCGAACAAAGCAAGAATCCCGGGACGCGCCCTCCCCGCCCTAATACGACGCAGACCCTGCTCTACCAATATGCGGTTGTTACGATCTAACGGCACGACATCGGCCACAGTCCCGACTGCGACCAAATCAAGGTAATCCGCCATCCGCGGCATACTCAGACCCTTTGATTCCAGCCACCCGTCTTTTTGCAAACGCCTGCACAAGCCGGCCATCACATAAAACGTAACGCCAACACCGCATAGATTTTTACTGGGAAATTCGCAATCGACTCTATTTGGATTAACGATCACGTCGGCACCCGGCAATTGCTCCGGCGGCAGATGATGGTCAGTCACTAGCACCGACACTCCAGCCTCCTTTGCCGCCTCAACACCACTATTCGATGCAACGCCATTGTCGACGGTCAGGATTAGATGGGGCTTTTTCTGCAAGGCCACCGCCACGATGGCAGGCGACAACCCATAACCGTACTCAAACCGGTTTGGCACCAGGTAGGAGACATTGGCGCCGACACTTCGCAACACGTGGCACGACAGCGCTGTACTTGTCGCACCGTCGGCGTCGTAGTCACCGACAATCAGAATTCTTTTTCCAGCAACAATGATCTCAGATAATAAGTCGATAGCGCCGTCGTGATCCTTCATCGTCGCGGGCTGCAGTAACTTAGCCAAATTCAACTCAAGCTCTTCGGCATCCAATACTCCCCTACCAGCTAGAATGCGTCCGATCAATGGCTGCGGATGAAGACTCGCCGCCAATTTTTCGTCATATACACGGCGTCTGACAGACTCAATTGTCATCGGCAACTGCTCTGTCACGTTCAATAAAGTTACTCAACGGCTTTTGGCGCCGCCAAAATTTATAACGGGCATGGCGGTCAAGCTGCAACCACTGATCACCGCCCACCCAGAGTCGAGCAGACACCCAGCCACCATGAGCTAATTGTTGCCACAAGGGTTTGAATATTTTTGCTTCCAGACTAGCAAGTGTATCTACTCTAAGTTGCTCGTCCGCCGTAGCAGCTGCACGTTGAAGCTCATCAACCACCACCACAACAGACGACTGCTGATCTAGCTTTTGCGCTGCGAAATTGTCTAGCGCACAAGCTTCAACGCTAAAATGGTGAGCGATACTTTTAGTGTAGAAGTTATCGCTATAGACAACGGCCGCCACAGCATCATTAGCACGCACAGGCTCAAGTGAACCCTCACCCCACAACCATAGGGAACTCACCATTACTTTTCCAAGCTGTTGACGCTGCTGATTGACCGGGTGTGAATACAACAGCATTTCTATTTCCGCAAGCCAACTGCGCCATTTTGACGCATCCGCTCCGCGCGGGCTTTCTTGAGAGACATCCCGCCCAGTAGCCTTACTTGGCGGACTCGTGCAAACATCCAGAGGATGCGCAAGAATGCAATACCAGCGGGTCGCTTCAACGGCTTTAAAAACAACACCATCTGAGCAAAAGTGATTGTTCAGGGTGTCGATCAGTGATTGGGCTTCAGCGAGGCTCAAATCAAGCACCGATTGATCTGCAAGCACCGCATGATTGATATCCATTTCCTGATAGACAGGGTCGGCGCGAAGAACCATACCAATCTCTTCAGATAGCCCTGTGTCAAGCCGATAGCCCAATATAGCCGCACAGTTTTTATTAGACGCGTCTCCACTGTTGAACCAATTCAGAACCGCAGACTCCAAGCTGTCGGTTGAATCATGTAAAAATCTTGCATGAGACAAACATCGACACAGAAAGGGCGTGCTTACGGGCATCGCACCTACTGCTTCAGCAGCCAATAAGCCTGGCACCAAAACGTTGACACTTGGGTTATCTACACTGGTGGTATAAGATGCACGCATTAATTATAAGAGCCCTTTAGTAATGAAGAATGTCAAAGTATGGATAGGTATTGCGGTATTGGCGCTCATCGCCGCATTTTTCATCTTCGATTTGGGACAGTATCTGTCACTCGAATATCTTAAACAAAAACATCAAACCATTCTGGATTTCTACGCTGCAAACCGTGTACTAACCATCGGTGGTTTTTTTCTTGTGTATGTCGCCGCGACAGCACTGTCACTCCCCGGGGCGGCGATACTCACTCTCGCAGCTGGCGCTGTGTTTGGTTTAGTTACCGGGTTGATCATCGTGTCCTTTGCATCAACTATTGGCGCCACTCTGTCATTTTTAATATCCCGCTTTTTGTTTCGAGATACCGTCCAGAACAAATTCGGCAGTTACCTTGAAACCATCAACAACGGTGTAGAAAAAGAAGGAGCATTCTACCTTTTTACATTGCGGTTAATTCCAGCAGTGCCGTTTTTTGCAGTTAATTTACTTATGGGCTTAACCCCCATCAAAACCATTGTCTACGCACTTGTCAGCCAACTGGGCATGCTTCCCGGTACCGCTGTATTTGTTAACGCTGGCAATCAATTATCAAAAATTGACTCCATCGGCGACATACTATCCCCACAACTGATTGGCGCTTTCGTGCTACTTGGGGTATTTCCAATCATTGCTAAAAAACTCATTGATATCTACCAAAAGAGGACTACCGCCCAGTGAATGCTGAATCACCCGTTGTTGAAGTACCGCAGCAAGAGCACCAGCAGCCAGAGCACTTCGACACCAATGTTATTGTCATCGGGGCTGGCTCCGGTGGCTTGATTTCAGCGCTCATCGCAGCAGCGGTAAAGGCGCGTGTCACACTGATTGAAAAGCACAAAATGGGTGGGGACTGCCTTAACACAGGTTGCGTACCCTCAAAAGCGTTAATCAAATCAGCCCGGTTTTTAAACGAGGTCAAAAACTCTGAAAAATATGGAATAAAAACCGCCACTGCCGAATTTGAATTCAGCGATGTCATGGAGCGCGTGCAAGCAGCGATCAAGAAAATTGAACCACATGATTCCATCGAAAGGTTCACCGAATTAGGCGTTGACTGCATCACCGGTGAAGCACGCATCGTGACTCCCTGGTCTGTCGAAGTAAACGGGAAAACAATCACTGCTCGCAATATTATTCTGGCTGCCGGTGCCAGACCATTTGTACCGCCGATTGAAGGCCTTGATAAAGTGAAGTGGTATAACTCAGACACACTCTGGGACTTACGCGAACAACCTAAGCGAATGATCGTTCTCGGCGGCGGGCCGATTGGCTGCGAATTGGCGCAATCATTCTGTCGGTTACGCAGTGAAGTGTCATTGGTAGAGATGGCTCCACGAATCATGATTCGTGAAGATGAAGAAATATCGACGCTTGTACAAGATAAATTTGCCTCTGAAGGAATGAACGTACTGTGCGGTACAAAAGCAGTCTCATGCCGCCTTGATGGCAATGAACAGATTCTTGTCTGCGAACAGGATGGCAAACAAATTGAAATCCCGTTCGACGGCTTATTAGTCGCTATTGGCAGACGACCAAATGTAGAAGGCTACGGACTGGAAGAACTAGGCGTAACTCTACGTAAGAATAACACCGTAGACACTGACGAATTTCTACGAACCAACTTCGAAAATATTTTCGCTGTTGGCGATATAACCGGCCCCTATCAATTCACGCATACGGCTGCACATCAAGCCTGGTTTGCTGCGGTAAATAGCTTATTCGGCCAGTTTAAAAAATTCAAAGCTGACTATTCAGTAATTCCATGGGCCACATTTACTGATCCCGAAGTCGCACGGGTGGGCCTCAATGAATCAGATGCTAAGCAACAAAACATCAAGTATGAAGTCACCACTTACGGTATTGATGATCTGGACAGAGCCATCGCAGATAGCGAAGATCACGGCTTCGTGAAAGTACTCACCGTACCGGGTAAAGACAAAATATTAGGTGTGACAATTGTCGGTGCTCACGCCGGAGATCTCATCACAGAGTTCATCATGGCGATGAAATACAAACTAGGGCTTAAAAAGATCCTTGGCACCATTCATATTTATCCAACGATGACAGAGGCTAATAAGATGGCGGCTGGTGAATGGCAAAAAGCCCACGCGCCAAAGAAAATACTGGGATTGCTGAAAAAGTATCATCAATGGCGTCTTGGTAAAAAGCCCAAAAACGCCTGATTGCTATAGATTAATTGCTACTTAAACAGCAGTGTGGTCACGCGTGACCACACTGCTAGTGCATTGACCCTTGCATGAACACATTGAACTAAGGCCTGGCTAAAAGTCAATAATTTCAGGCTTGCCAATATGATAGCCCTGCGCCAAATTCACTCCCATATCGCGAAGTTTCAGCAAAACGTCATCATTTTCGACAAACTCAGCAATAGTTTTCTTACCCAGCGTCTGGCCTATTTCGTTAATCGCCTTGACCATTGCATAATCCATTGAATCTTCAAGTATGTCTTTAACAAACATACCGTCAATCTTCAGGTATTTGACTGGCAAGTTTTTCAGATACGCAAACGAAGACAATCCACTACCGAAATCATCCAGTGCAAATTGACACCCCAAATCACCCACACGCTTCATAAACAAGGTAGCTGCAGTTAAGTTAGCGATTGCCGCTGTTTCTTTTATTTCAAAGCACAGAATCGACACATCAAAACTAGCATTCTTCAACGCCGACAATAGAAACTGCGTGAAATTTTCATCAGCAAATGACCGTCCATTCAGATTAACAGCACACAGCTCCATTGACTCAGTAACATGAGGCTGCCCCTCCAGCCAGTCTATGGCCTTCTCAATAACCACCTGATCAAGCTTAACTGATAAACCGTAACGATCCGCCGCAGGCAGAAACGCACTCGGACTGATAACCTCACCTGACGGGGATACCATCCTCATCAGTAGCTCAACATTAGTGGCTAAACTATCAGAGGTATTGAGAGAGATGATTTTTTGCATGCATAAGCGAATACGGTTTTCATCAATGGCTGAGGTGATTTTATCTACCCAACGCTTTTCGCCACTGTTGAGATCAGCGTTATAACCAGAATCTTTATACACTGAAACACGATTACGCCCCAAGCTCTTGGCCTCGTAGCAGGCTTGATCGGCAGCGCTGAAAAGTGATGAGCGACTTGCCCATCTATCGTCGATTATCACAACTCCGATACTTGCACCAATTGAAAAACGGTTATCCTCCCAAAGAAACTGGAAACTCTCGACCTCAGCCCGCAACTGATTTGCCAGTCGCATGGCTTCCGCCAAGCCGACATCAAAAATCAACACGCCAAACTCATCACCGCCCAGACGGGCCAGCACATCACTTTTTCTGACCAGGCTTGAAAACAGCGCCGATAACTGGCGTAGCAGTTCATCGCCAGCCGCATGACCACAGGTATCGTTAACGACCTTGAAATTATCAAGATCCATAAAACACAACGCGTGAGACACTTGGTTAGTCCTCACAGAGTTGATCGCCTCATCACTACGACTCTCAAACTCGCGTCGATTTACCAGGCCGGTTAGAGAGTCATGGCTTGCATGGTAAGCGACCATACTGGCATTTTCGTAAGCAGCCGTAAAATCACTGCCAATACCACGGTAACCTAAAAAAAGTTTCTTTTCGTCAAACACAGGCACCCCAGACAGCCGAACAACTCGCTTTCCACCGTCCCGATGCAGCCATTTGTACTCACGATCTCGAAACGAAACATGGTTCCGCATATCAACCATCAAACCACTCCACTCCGGCATGTCTTCCGGCTGAACATGTTTCTCAACAATGGATTCAAGAGGCACGCCCACGGCCGCCGCGTTGTCGATACCAAGAAGTGGCTTTAGGCTCATAGACAGATCAGTCAGGCACTGTTGGCTATCCATTTCCCAAAAAAAATCTCCTGCCGCCGCGGCAAAGTCTTCTAACTTGCGAATTTGTCCACCCAACTCACGTTGGCGCGCCGTTTCCATTTGCATCGATACTAGGATTGCACTGCGCCCAGCCCAAACCGTCGGGCTAATGGATGCCAAGTATCGCTGCGACTGAAGCTGCAAAGAAATTGAGATTGGTGCATCGACTAAATCTCTTTGCCGAAGCATGGTTTCGATGTCAACTTTCTCTCTTTCGGAAAACCAGCCCTCTATAGACAAATGAACGGCAGCATTTCCAACAGCGACTTCCGTTTCATGAATGCGATTCAAAAAAAACTGCGCTGCCATGTTGGTGTGCAGTGGTATCCAGTTGTCACAAACAAACACAGGGTGCTTTAAATCGTTAAAAATTTCTGCATCAACGTTGACTCCCTGCACATGCTGGTCATGAGGAGGAATTACTGATATACCACGACGCACGCCACGCCGCTTCTCAATAAATTCACTTCGATCACGGTCGGCTTGTTCACTGTCACCGCCGATAGCCACCTTATTTTCGACACAGAAAACGACAGTAGCAGGTTGATTATTCCATCGCACTTCATGACTACTGAGGCTCAACAGGTGGCCGCCTCGCTCAATAGTGGTTATCGAAAGCGCCTCACCGTCTTTTTGATCATTAAGACTGGCTTTACCAGTGCCACGGTTTGATCGGTGAAGACTTCTTGACTGCAGTATCGAACGCAGTTCGTCTGCTGCCATTTGATATGACCCCCTCCCCTCAACCAGCCGCGTCCATTGAGTGTTTTGGTATAGAGTGTCGAAATCACGATGAACCAGCAAGCCAAACGGAGTTTTGTTAAGCAAACTTCTGTATTGCAAGTTGCTGGCAAACAATGCTTGATAACTGTGGTGAAATTCCTGTCGACTGACAAGATTGACTTCCACACCGGTGATTTCATCATGACGATTCATCACCGGGCTTCGTAAAAAGACCAATCCCTCTAACCCGGCACTCAAGTGCCGGCCGTCAGTTACTTCGGGAATACCAGTGGCAAGAACACGCTCTTCGGACTGCTGGATGAGCCTACTACTATTTTCAGAGAGGATACCCGCGTCGGTTAAACCAATCAGCTGGTCTGGAGAACTCAGCTGAAGGTTACGCGCATAGCCCAGAGTGCAGGCTCTGTAAATAAGTTGCCGGTCCTTAAGAGCAGCGTTGCGCTTATGGCCCGTGCGTGCTGTGAGTGCTGCTGCCATACAATCTTTTCAATCTGATAATCAGGGAAGGCAGCAATATCAGCAATGGCAATTTACCATTCCCTTTACTTCTACCGGACCTGTTATTATCACATATTCAGATGGCATGAACCGTGTGCAAAGTCTCCAAAAGTGGATCGGTCGCTTCAGCATCCACGAGTAGTCATTACGCACTACTCGT
>JALZUX010000580.1 GCA_023301405.1 Granulosicoccaceae bacterium
GGAAACCCGGCGTATCGCTTAGCACTACAAACACGTGAGCAACATATACGTCGTGAAAAAGCGACCTCAAATATATGTACTGCTCAGGCGCTGTTGGCGATTATCGCTACTTTTTACGCCAGCTATCACGGCCCGGTAGGGCTGCGGGCAATAGCCACTAAAGTAAGAAATTTATCACTTTATACAAAGCAACAATTGCAGGCTGCAAACTTCAAGGTGGGCGCAGGTGAAACCTTCGATACCTTTACCGTAGAGGCGCCCGGTAAAGCCGTTGGTCTATTGCAAAAGGCGGAACAACAAAGCCTTAATTTGCGATTGATCAGTGAAGACTTGATTGGTATTTCATTGGATGAAACCGTTGATCCTGAAGATGTCATTAACCTATTGGCGGTTTTTGGTGTCAGCCAAACTATAGATCAGATTAATGAGTTCACTGCTCCGGCAATGGCTAAAAGCGTACAGCGTAACTCAAGCTACCTGTCGCAAGCCGCGTTTCATGATTATCAAACTGAAACTGAAATGATGCGTTACATGCAGGCGCTGGCTGATCGCGATATTGCGCTTAACCGTGCCATGATCCCGTTGGGTTCGTGCACCATGAAGCTTAATGCCGCCGCCGAAATGGCCGCAGTGACCTGGCCGCAATTCAGTGACATACATCCGTTTGCGCCGTCACATCAGACAACAGGCTATACGAAGCTGATTGCTGATATTGAATCTATGCTATGTGCCTGTACTGGCTATGACGCGGTATCAGTACAGCCTAATGCAGGTAGCCAAGGTGAGTACGCCGGGCTGCTGGCGATAAAGCGTTATCACGAAAGCCGTGGCGATACCGGGCGTGATGTTTGTCTAATACCACAGAGTGCACATGGCACCAACCCGGCCAGTGCGCAAATGTGCGGCATGCGTGTGGCGGTGGTGTCTTGCGATGACAACGGCAATATTGATGTTGATGATCTCAAAGCCAAGATTGAAAAATACCAGGGGGCCGTGGGCGCTATCATGATTACCTATCCTTCAACGCATGGCGTGTTTGAAACCCAAGTGTCTGAAGTTTGTGGCTTGGTGCACGATGCTGGTGGGCAGGTTTATATTGATGGCGCAAATTTAAACGCCATGGTGGGGGTTGCACAGCCGGGTAAATTTGGCGGTGATGTATCGCATCTTAATTTGCATAAAACATTTTGCATTCCGCATGGCGGTGGCGGGCCGGGGGTTGGGCCTATTGGTGTTGGTTCGCACTTAGCACCGTTTCTTCCAGGGCATCGTGAGACCGGTGAATCACAAGGGGTAGTAAGTGCAGCGCCGTGGGGTAGCGCACTGATACTGACAATAACCTGGATGTACATCAAAATGATGGGGCCGGACGGCCTGCGGGAAGCCACCCGTCACGCGATCCTTAGTGCTAATTATATGGCCAGTAAGCTGGGTGATAAGTATAAAGTGCTGTACAAAGGTGAAAACGGTTTTGTGGCTCATGAATGTATTCTTGATACCAGAGTGCTAAAAGACAACAGTGGCGTGACCGTTGAAGATATCGCCAAGCGCCTGATTGACTACGGCTTCCATGCGCCGACTATGTCGTTTCCGGTGTCGGGTACGTTGATGATTGAGCCCACTGAAAGCGAGCCGCTTCGCGAGATTGATCGCTTCTGCAATGCAATGGCCAGTATTTACAGTGAATATGAAGAAGTCGCCGCCGGTCGGGTGCCGCTTGACGATAATCCTCTGTGTAATTCACCTCACACCGCTAGAACGGTTATTAGTGATGTATGGGAGCACCCGTATTCAAGAGAGCAGGCGGCATTCCCTGCGGTTCTGGCTGCCGATGAAAACAAGTACTGGTCGCCTGTGGGTCGCGTAGATAACGTTTATGGCGATAAGAATCTTATTTGTACTTGCCCATCGATTGAAAGCTACGTTGAAGAGGAAATTTCCTAAATCAATAGGGGATTGTTGGCGGGAAATTATATAAAGCAGTGGCTGCCAAAGTTTTTCGGGTTGAATCTCTATGACGTCGCGTGATCCACGCTACGATATTTTTTTTCAGCCACAGAAAATTGGACCAGTCACTGCTAAAGCCGCTTTTACTAGTTGCCTCATTGCACCGGCATGGAAGGCGGCGCCCGCACATGGTGGCCGACTTACGTGGCTGAGAACTTGGTGTCGGTCACGCGCCGGCGTCAACAAGACGGCCTCTTACATTCAATTACTAATGCAATGGCTAGCGCTGCGGCGGGTGGACTGAAAACTGTTGAGTGTATTGGCAACGCTGATGCGCCTTCTATTATGGCCTGTGTAGTTTACGCAGGCCACAAGTATGCACGTGAGCTTGATGTCATTAAGGAGCAAGCCCTGAGCGTATTCAAGCGCGGTAAGTACGTAGCCCGCAAAATTTAATGTGAAAATACAGGCGGTGTCAGGCGTTAGCGCTATGGCACTTTTGCTTAGTTGAGTTGGTTAATGCTTCGCGCAAAAGACCTTATGTCATCAATAAGCAATTGCGGTTCCTCCATGGCAGCGAAGTGCCCGCCGCGTGGCATTTCAGTCCAGTGTTGAATGTTGTATAAGCGTTCGGCGTAACTTCTTGGTGGCCAGGCTAACAGTTCTTCAGGAAA
>JALZUX010000581.1 GCA_023301405.1 Granulosicoccaceae bacterium
TTCCCAGTCAAAGGCAACAATGTCGTCTTCATGAAAATGAATTGCCGCGTAGTGGTGTGGTGCATGTCGCCAGCACATTTCGTTGCCGTCCCACCGGCTACTGGTCATTGCCCTGGCGGGCAGGTTGATGATGCGGCCGTGATGCTGGTTGGGGCTGATGTCGACTATTTTAGTACTGGATACACCGCTTGAAAAATCCCATTGAGCGTAGGTCGTTAATTGTTGGTCTGAATCACCAGCTTGAATTTTCGGTGATTCGATTTTACCGTTAAAAAACTGATTTGCCGTGTTGCCGCTGGTGTTGGCGGCAATACGTACTTTGGTCTGCGTGCTGCTTTGATCTGACATGGACGTGTGGGTTTTATATTGCTTGCTCTCGATAAGTTTGCCGTCCACTGATGCCACTGTGATGGTCAGGGTGTTATTAGTGCGATCTACCGTTGCCGTTAGCTGTGCCCAGGTGTGTAGTCGCAACTGTTGTTCGCACTCACATTTTTCATTTTTCCATTGTATCGCGGCGCAGCCGTCATCATTAATTTGCAGTGATAAGTCTGCCGCGCTTATTACGGTTTGCACGGTGGTGCTCTTTAGGGTTGGCCAGATGATGGCTGAAAGTTTGATAACAGGTTTGTCGATCACGATGGTGTCATCGGTGATGGCGTATGAGCCCGGATAAAAAGGCTGATGCGCTGCGCTAAAGTCGGTGGGGGTAAACCATTTATCAGCTGAATGTTCAATAATGCCGGGGCCGGCCGGGTTTGGGTCAGCGCAGATTGACAGCGCAAGCTTGGCTGATACTTGCTGCGAATTCGTTTTGTTTGAGATTTTGAACTCGAGAGTTTCACCGGCTCGCGCCGAAAGCCGATTCACGTAGCCACATAAAGGAACTTCACGATGTTGTGGTGTGTTGGGGTTATTCATAGGCATAGCGACCCGGTTCAAGAGCTTGATTGTCTGATTAAAAACTGTTCTGCTGCGGTGTAGTATTGCAATGTGCGCTGCTAATGAACAGTGCTAGCAGACAAATAGTTAGGTTGCGCTTGAATGGACCGGTCGGCACTTTTAGCCGTTTATGCTGCCACAGCATTAATGATAAAAACGTTGGTTTTGTATTTTCGTTTTGGGTCGGCTGGTCGCTTTTCGGTAAATCGCCTTATTGTTTAAGAGCCATTGTTCCTGCTGCGCCCAACATCGCGACAGCCGCCACTCTGTGCATTGTTTGTTGCGCTGCGTGGTTTGCCAGATACCGTCTCATGCTGTTGGCCGCAAAAATAAAGACACCACCTACGCCGTACAACACGGCCATTGTCAACGGCACCAACGTGAACAACCAATTGCTGAATGTCACTTTTTCTATGTCGATGACCAGCGGTAGTAGTGCCAGGTAAAATGCAATGGGTTTCGGGTTGCCAAGGGTTACCCCGATACCGGATATACAGGCAGACAAAAAACTACGTGTGCTGGTGCTTTCAGTTTTTATTTCACTTTGCGATGCTGTCCAGAATTGCCACGCCAGGTAACACAGGTAAGCAATAGACAGCCACTTGATTACAACAAAAATATTAGCGAAAGTATTGGCCACCAATGCCAGTCCGAATACCGCAAAGGTGAGATAGATCAGATCGCCAAACATCAGGCCTGTCATGAAAGCGATGCCGGTGCTTGTACCGCCGCTTAGGGTGCGGGCAACTAGCGCGGTGATGCCGGGGCCGGGTATGGCGACGGCGATACCCAGTGCCATCACGTAGGCGATTATTTGAGAGAGTTCCATGAGAGCTGTTACTTTGCTAATGCTGATTATGTGATGATGAGTATCATACAGAACATTCCACACAGAGATTTTGAGTTGTACGAATAAGTTCTGTTTTCTGTACGTTGTGGTTATAGTATTTGGCTACTTGCTGCCACAGGTGAAGCCGCTATGAAGTCTGTTTTACGAACAGCACTATTGTCTGATTTACCCGCACTTGTCGAGATGCTGGCCGACGATCCGTTAGGCCGTACCCGTGAAGATCTGAAGCGCCCGTTAAACGCCAGGTATCTGGCGGCATTTGAAGCCATCACCACTGACCCGAACAATGACCTTGTGATTGCAGAAGTTGACCGGAAAGTAGTCGCTATGCTGCAAACCACTGATATTCCTTATCTAACTCATACCGGCGCATGGCGGCGTCTTATTGAAGGGGTAAGAGTTCGAAGTGATTGCCGTGGACAAGGTCTGGGGCGGGCGCTGATAAATCATTCTGTTAACGTGGCTCGACAAAAGGGCATCAGTATTGTGCAGTTAACCACTGACAAATCGCGGCCAGAGGCCATTCTGTTTTATGAAAGCCTTGGCTTTGTAGCGTCTCATGAAGGGTTTAAAATGCGGCTTTAGCTCTTGTTGTGGGGTGCCAGAACCCAATACTTGAAATAGATATCCCGTAATTGATATCCAAGTCCGGCTCGGGCATGAAACAGAAAAATCAGTATTTTTCACCGTGGATTCATGCTGTGCTGGCGCTTCAATTATTTAAAAAAGCTATGCGAGCTTACCCGCATAGCGTCTTTACAGGTATGTGCTATCCATCCGGTAGATGCCGTGAAATATACAATAAGTATTGTGGCAACTGAATACTACAGTACACTGATGTGAAGGCAGGAATAAACGGACAATCGTATGAGCATTAAAACAGTACTGATAACCGGTGTTACCCGTGGCTTGGGCTTGGCAATGGCTGAAGGGTTTATTGCCGCCGGTCATCAGGTGATTGGCAGCGGGCGCACTGAAAAAATAATTAAGCAACTTGCAGAGAAATACCCTGACCATAGTTTTAGTTGCGTTGATACAGCTGACTGGAGTTCAGTTCACGACTGGTGTGAACAACTGACCAAAGATAAGTCGGTGCCAGATATTTTGATAAACAATGCAGGAATTATTAACGCTAATGCGCCGTTGTGGCAAGTGCCGGTGGCTGAGTTTTCTGACGTGATTGATGTCAATATAAAGGGTGTATATCACGTGATACAGCAGTTTGCTCCGCACATGATCCGTAACGGCGGAGGCGTAATAATTAACTTCAGCAGTGGATGGGGCAGAGGGGTAGCGGCGGATGTTGCACCGTATTGCGCAAGTAAGTGGGCCATTGAAGGCCTAAGTAAAGCGCTGGCGGCTGATCTGCCAGCGTCGATGGTGTCGGTGGCATTGAACCCCGGGGTTATTAATACCAAAATGTTGCAGAGTTGCTTTGGTGAACAGGCGGCTGAGTGTCGGTCACCTCAGGAGTGGGTGCAGAAAGCGTTGCCTATGATTTTAGATATCGGTGTGTCTGATAATGGTGGATCGTTGACCGTTGGATAAAGCTTAGCGTTTGGAAGCGGTTGTTGGTTTCCATCGACTAAAAAATCTTTAACCAGCACGTGCACCGTTGGGGATGGCCTTCTCGGGAACTGACAGGCAAGGGGTTTCTCCGTCAGCGTAGCCGATATCAAATAGCATTCCCTGTGAGTCTACACCGGCCATTTTCTTATCGGCCAGGTTCAGCACAAACAAGGCTTGGCGTCCTTCGATTTCTGTGGGGTCTTCTCTTTCTTGTTTAATGCCTGCAACGATTGATCGGGTGTGATCGCCGAAGTCGACAATAAGTTGCATTAGCTTTTTTGAGTTGGGTACATCGACTACTGAGGTGATTTTTCCTACACGGATATCTATTTTTTCAAAGTCGGAGAATTCAATTTGTGGTTTGATCGGGGCGGGTGTCATTGGCACGGTAGCCTCTAGAAAAACGCTGATCATAGCAAAAAAGGCGGGTAATAAAAAAAGGGAGCAAAGCTCCCTTAAAGGTCCTACTGAGAAAACTGCTTAATACTTAGTCTGTATTGCCACCACCCGGTGCCAAAATAGCTTGTCCGAATAATGACGGGTTAAACCATGAGTTATCGTTGCCTGATGGCGCGTACCAAGCCCACTTGCTGTCGCGCTCGCCGCCGTCGTCGTCGTCATTAATCTGTACGTCAAATCCGAATCGGCCGCCAATCGGTAAGTCAATTGAACTCAGCTCAATTCTAATTTCATAAATTGACCGGTCCTGGGCGCTGGTGTCTGTCGTGATGCTTGTGCCAAACGCGGTGCGCATCGCATCGGCCGAGCTGCTGCCAGCAGCAGAGCTACCGGTAAACGTATAAACCTTTTGGAAATCGTTACTGTCGTAGGTTTGCGCGCCCTCATTGCCAGCGTCTATGTAGACTTCTATCGAATCATCATGCCATGCGTCTGTTGATTCGTTGAATCGCTCGTAGAAGGGTTCGTTTATAACAGTGACCAGTATGTACAGGTATCGACCGTCATGCATTGCGCGCCAGTTGGAGCTGCCCCAGTTTTCGGTGACCACTTCATCACCTGCGGTATCGATCAGCAGTTGATTAACGCCCAGGTAGTTGCCTTTGCTGTCACAGCGTACGGCATCGCGCCATTCACTCCAGCCAAACACACCGTCAAGGGTAGGGGCGCCATTGATTCTGGGGATAACCGCTATAGCGTCTTCCTGTGTGTCTGGAATACCATTGCCATTGTCGTCGTTGTCGGCATTATTGCCGATGCCATCGCCATCCAGATCGTTGAATTCATTGCGGTCTAACGGGAAAGCGTCTTCTATGTCTGGTACACCATCACCGTCTGAGTCTTCCCGGCCGGTGATATCAGGGTTCAACGGTTGCGGGTCGGCCAGATCATGGGTGTCGTCGTTGTCGTCGTCTGTGTCTTTGTTGTTACCGATACCGTCAGAGTCAGTGTCCAGGCTTTCTGAGTCATCTAATGGAAAGCGATCGTTGTTATCGTTAACTCCGTCGTTGTCGTCATCGGTATCGATGGCGTCGCCAATACCGTCACCATCTGTATCAAAGGCACTTTGCGCGTCAAGCGGGTTGATATCGTTGGCGTCTGATATGCCATCATTATCGTCGTCCGGGTCGGCGTTATTGCCAATGCCGTCGCCGTCGGTATCTACTGACTCTGAAGCGTCACGCGGGAATCTGTCAAGGTTGTCGTCTACGCCGTCGTTGTCGTCATCGGGGTCGCTGTTGTTGCCAGTGCCATCCAGATCCGTATCAACAGATTCATTAGGGTTATAAGGAAACAAATCACTGCTATCGGCTACGCCGTCGTTGTCGTCATCGGTGTCGAGGGAGTCAGGCGTGCCATCACCGTCAAAGTCGCCGTTACGCCCGGTGGGGTCTGAGCCGTCTTCCAGTTCTCTTACATTGCTGAAGCCGTCACCGTCTGAGTCAATGTTTACGTCAACGCGGTTCTCGGGAAAATACACCGGGTAGGTGCTGCTGGAGACCAGTATTTGCTCTTGAGCAGTACCTAACAACAGGTTGTCGCTCTGGCGCCTGACGGATAAATGGATGGTATGCTCAATATTAAATGGCAGATCGAAGTTACCATTGAATTCGTCGTTGTTGCCGGGGCTCAGATTGCTGGTCTGACCGCTTACGGTAGCTTGCACGATGACGGCCTGGTTTAAAGAGGTTATGCGTCGTGGCAGATCAGCCCTGACTGAAACCACTGACTGGAGAGTGATCGGGTCGTCTGAAAGTAAGCTCGCGACGTCTGTGTTGCTGCCGCCGCAAGCACTGATCAGCAGGCTGGTGGAGATTGCAGCGGCCACTTTCAGTTGACGTAAGCTATGGCTGGTGTTTTTCTGAGCTGTGTAATTCATATCTCTCGGTACCTGTTTAAATTCTTAATAGTGAGAGCCACGGTGTTGTGACGGTCGAATCTATTTGTCATGACGTATGCAATAATTATGTCATGACGAATAAAATTGTCAAGAGATTATTAATTTTTGCGAGGTATTGAGGTGTGACAGTGTTTCAGATCTCACTATAAAGTGGCTGTTCTTCGTTTATCTGCTTGATAAATAGTTAAAAATTCCTTTTTTACCCGGTCTGTTGCGTTGGCTTTGAGCTGTTGGTTCCAGCCTATTGCCATTGAAATATAATTTCCGGACTGTTAAATAGTGCAAGTTGGTTCAAGGTGAGTTTGTTTTTAAGTAAGCTCAATGATCGTTCTACAGGTGGTGCGTAGGTCGTAGAAGTCATCTGCAGAGGCGGATGCGGGGATACTGAGTTCCTTTCTGCAGGTACACTGTGCCCAGATCAACAAACTGTCACTCGCCTGGTGAGCCGCTCAATGCCAATTCAAACAACCTGTATCGGTGCCTACCCGAAACCCGACTTTGTCAAACTGCCAGACTGGTTTAATCTGCCTGCCGGCCCCGATACCGCAAACCCAACCCGCGACTGGCAAGCCGCCATGACCGATCTTGGACCTGATGCAGAATTGATCATCACCAAGGGCGTTAAGCAGGTCCTTGATGATCAACTGAGTGCCGGTATTGATATACCGACAGACGGTGAAATACCGCGTGAAAACTATGTGCACTATCACTGCCGCCATCTGAACGGCTTTGACTTTAACAAGTTGACTGTCAAAGAATTACGCAATGGTGCTTATACGACAGAGCTGCCAACTATTGTCGGGCCCGTCACTGCGCGTAAACCGTTCATGAAAGCAGAATGGATTCGTGCACAGAAATTTACCGATAAACCGGTGAAAGTCACCATGCCGGGTCCGATGACGGTGTCTGATACCACTGCTGATGATTATTACCATGATCCCGTTGCACTGGGGGCTGATCTCGCCAAGGCGTTAAACGCTGAAGTGCTGGCACTTGCCGATGCGGGCTGTGTGCATATTCAAATTGACGAGCCATTGTTTGCCCGCCGCCCTGAAGACGCATTGGCTTATGGTTTTGAAAACATTGAACGAGCCTTTCACAAGTGCCCCAGAAGTGTCATCCGTACCGTACATATGTGTTGTGGTTACCCTGATGTATTGGATAATCCCGACTACCCAAAAGCTGATCCCCAGTCATACGTCGAGCTGGTGGGCGCAGTCGATTACTCAACAATAAATGCCGTGTCATTTGAAGATGCGCATCGTCCTAACGACTTAAAGCTACTTGAAAGCCTGACTAAAACTGTGGCGATCCTGGGTGTGGTGGCGATAGCGCAAAGCCGCGTCGAATCGGTTGAAGAAATAGAGCAACGATTACGTGTCGCCTTGAACCATATTGACCCGGAACGCTTAATTGCCGCGCCGGATTGTGGGCTTGGCTTGCTTGATCGGTCACTGGCTATCTCTAAGCTGACTAATCTGTGTGCCGCAGCAAAGCGGGTTTGATTAACTTGCCGGTAAATTTGCAAGTC
Organism: Granulosicoccaceae bacterium; assembly: GCA_023301405.1. GTDB lineage: Bacteria > Pseudomonadota > Gammaproteobacteria > Granulosicoccales > Granulosicoccaceae. The sequence goes on from JALZUX010000581.1 coordinate 7,252, forward strand.
TGCAATTTCAAACAGCAGAGTCTTAGTCAATGAATGCCACTATGCCGATCACCGTTTTTATTGCGGTATTGTTTGCCGCGGTGTTGCATGCAGGTTGGAATGCGCTGGTTAAGAGCAGCGGTGATAAGTGGGTGAGTGTCACCGCTGTGGTGCTTGGTCATATTTTATTTTCTATTCCGGCGCTACTGATATTTCCCTTTCCGTCAGGTGACAGTGTGCCTTATGCGGTGGTTAGCGGGTTTATCCATACCGGCTACATGCTGTTTTTAATTTTCGCCTACCGTGTGGGGGATCTAAGTCATGTCTACCCGATTGCTCGCGGTATGGGGCCGATGCTAGTGACTGTTATATCCCTACT
>JALZUX010000582.1 GCA_023301405.1 Granulosicoccaceae bacterium
CATACTAACGCCTGCTTTTTTCAAAGTAGCACGGTGGATCCAGCCGGTGGTCTTACCAAGCTTAGCGCCTATCTTTCCTTCTGAGCGTTGCATCAAATACACTTCACGTGCTGGCTGTGGAATTTTTGGGGTTATACCTTCAACACCACCGCGCGCATCAGCCGGGCTTACAATGCCCCATTCAGCAAGCCACGCTGGTAAATCTGTGGTTGTTGAATGTCCGTCACTGATTAAAAACTCAGCCACATCAAAACCTATACCACCGGCACCTACAACTGCTACTTTTTCTCCGACCGGTTTGCGGTGCTTTAGTACGTCGATATAACTCAATACTTTGGCATTTGATTGGCCGGGGATTTTTGGATCACGAGGCATCACCCCGGTGGCGACGATGACTTCATCGAAACCACTCAACATGGCCGGCTCTACTTGAGTGTTCAGGTTCACAATAACACCGGTAATTTCCAGTTGTTTTTGAAAGTAACGAATGGTCTCGTGAAACTCTTCTTTACCGGGTATTACTTTGGCCATATTTAACTGACCGCCAATCTCTGCGCTGGCATCAAACAACTCTACGTGATGGCCACGCTGGGCCAACACCGTTGAAGCAGACAACCCAGCTGGACCTGCACCCACCACCGCTATTTTCTTTTTCTGTGTTGTCGGCAGATAATTTAACTCTGTCTCATGACAAGCACGCGGATTAACCAGACAACTACTCAGCTTTGCACTAAACGCATGATCAAGGCATGCCTGGTTACAGGCGATGCAGGTATTGATTTCATCTGCTCTGCCCTGCTCGGCCTTGATCACAAAGTCACTGTCGGCCAGTAGTGGTCTTGCCATCGACACCATATCTGCATGGCCGTCAGCCAGCACTTTCTCGGCAATTTCAGGTGTATTTATTCGATTAGAGGTAATCACGGGGATCTGTACTTCGTTTTTCAGCATAGCGGTTACCCAACTAAATGCTGCCCGTGGTACCGATGTCGCGATGGTGGGTATTCGTGCTTCATGCCAACCGATACCGCTATTGAGAATCGTAGCTCCGGCTTTTTCTATCTCTTTAGCAAGCACAACAACTTCATCCCAACTACTGCCTTTGGGGACCAGATCAATCACTGACAAGCGGTAGATAATAATAAAATCAGCGCCTACAGCCTCGCGAGTGCGCTGTACGATTTCTATCGCCAGTCGCATTCTGTTTTCATAGCTTCCGCCATATTGATCATTTCGTTGGTTAGTATGCTCGACCAGAAATTCATTGATCAAGTAACCCTCCGATCCCATGATTTCCACACCATCGTATCCTGCCTCTCGGGCCAACACCGCACAACGCACAAACGCAGCGATTTGCTTTTCAACGCCTTTGACTGAAAGTGATCTGGGTGTAAACGGGGTAATTGGCGATTTTATTTTAGAAGGCGCAACAAGCAAAGGGTGGTAGGCATAGCGCCCCGCATGCAGAATTTGCAGCGCTATTTTTCCGCCTTCTGCGTGTACGGCATCGGTGACAGTTTTATGTTTTCTGGCAGCACGTTTACTGGCCATCATTCCCGCAAAGGGCTTAACCCAACCGGCTATATTAGGCGCATAGCCGCCGGTGACTATAAGACCAACTCCACCGCGCGCGCGCTCTGCAAAGTAGGCACACAACCTATCATGATTATTACCGTCTTCAAGACCAGTGTGCATTGATCCCATCAAAACACGATTTTTAAGCTGCGTGAACCCTAAATTAAGAGGCGCTAACAGGTTGGGGTATTGGTTCATGAAATAGCCTATCGGGTTATGCTTCCAAGTGATCAGCGATCAACAAGAAAACGGTTAATCACTTGCTAGCCTGCTGTGCTTAATTCTTCGGGAAGTGTAAAAGACAGCGGCTTTTTAGTAAACGGACAATCAAATGCCAGTTCAACACACACTAATTGCAGATCACGATCATGCTGTCGATCAGGGTTGAACAACCGATCTCCGGCGACTGGGTAACCAATAGACGACAAGTGTGATCTGATTTGGTGCTTGCGCCCAGTCTGTATTTTAACGAGCAAAGTCGACAATGGCAGATCATTTTTTTTATCTTCTGCTTTCGTAGAACTATTAATTTCAGCGCTAATGATTTCAGTGTGTGCAGGCTTATCTTCTACCGGAAGCTCAATTAGCTGAGGCACTATTTCCTTGTACTCACCGTGCACAATGGCTCGATAGGTTTTATCAATTTTGCGCTTTGCGAACAGATCAGCAAGAGCCACCACCGCATTTTTGGTGTGCGCGATCACCATCAACCCACTCGCGGCGCGGTCAAGACGGTGCACCAGAAAAGATCGCTTCTGATGAATTTTTTCAGCCTGAAAAGTGATGGTGGTGTGATCACCCCACTTTGTCCCCTGACTCAACATCCCCGAGGGCTTATACCAGATACTGTAGTTCACCTGATCAGACACCAACGTCGGGGCAATGGGCTCTGCTGCCAAGACACCGGGGTTATAGTTAACCAACACCAGATCACCCGATGAAATCCCTTTCTCAAAGCTTTGCAGGCGCACGGGGTTTTTGTACTTCCCGTCACCTGACTTACCCATAGACTGTTGCAACCAGACCGCACCTTTGTCAGCGGCCTCTGTAAGCGTTGCCCGTGACAATTTACAAGCATCGGCAACCTGGGCAAGCACTGCCCAGTGGCCCTCGATCTCTACCTTTTTTTGCACAACACCAACGGCTGGCGTTTTTTGATCAACCACTTCAATCTCTTTAGTGTCCCCTGCTTTGGGCACATCAGACTTTGCTTTAGGGGAGTCTGCGACTTTTGAAGAGTCAGGGCTTTTTTTATCGTTCATTATTCTCAGCAACTGTTTCTTGATTAGCAGGTACGTACCACAACAGTACAGCCGCTGCTAACATGACACTTATAAACAACACGGGTGCAGCGTTCCAGCCACCAAAAAAATCTAAAAGACCACCAAACAGCGCCGGACCGAATACCTGGCCTAAACTGGCGCCTTGAAAAAACAGGCCTACAATCAAACCACTATGTGCCGGCGTTGGTGCAATTTTCGCGACATTGGCAAACAACGTCGCCGGTAGTATGCCGCTCAAACAGGTACAACAACAGGCCGCTATAACCTGACCTGCCACCGGCAATCCGTTGTAGAACACCAGACAAGCAGACAAGCCACCGCCAAACAATGCAATAGCCAACAACGGGCGCAATGCAACGCCTCTTGAGCATAACCATCCACCGGTCAGATTCCCAAGTATATTCATCACCACCACCGCGGCCGACAATCGCGCAGCACTGCCCGGGGTCATTGCGACAGATTCAACCCAGAAGGTGGGCAAAAAGGTAGTCACGGCAACAAATGTACACGAATACAAACCGAAGCAAGCCGCCAGAAGCAATGGTTGCCGCCTGAATACCGAGGTAATCTGCGGCCTTGCCTGAACCGATGCAGCAGACATTGCGCGATGCGCTGGTCGTATGGTGAATAATGCCACAACACACATGACCAATGCGGCGGCACTACCCGCCCACCATACCGCCCGCCAGCCGCCTGCCTGAAGTAAAAAAGGTGATAGCAGCAGACTTACGGTCACACCAGTGGGGATAAAGGCCCCCCATACCCCCATCGCCATTGGTCGAATGTGATCGCCACAAACACGCCCGATAAACGCTGGCATCGACACCGCCACCGCCACAAAACCAAAACCTTCCAGCAGGCGACTAGTCAACAGTAAAGCATAAGTGCCTGCACTGGCCCCCAGCACACCGGCTGCAGCCAACAGACACAGCCCGGTTGCAGCGACCCGCCACACCCCCACACGGCTGACCAGCAAACCAAACCCCACCGCAAACAACATGGCGGTGACACTGTAACTGCTGGCTAGCGCTCCTGACGAGAACAGCGAAGGCGAAAACTCCTGCCGTATTACAGGCAACGCGGCTGACACCTTACCCACATTGTAGGCGGCTACAATGCCACACATGGTCGCAACAAATACCAACGCCCATTGGCGCATATCAGACAGCGATTGGTTATTATTGACGGGTGTAGCAGACACTTCAGTAATCGTGATCAAACGAGTAGTTTACAGCACATGATAAGACTGTGCGGGAAGTTCACTGCCAGACCTTCTAACGCTGGCACCCTATCAGCAAAAGCGAAATGCACCGGTTTTGAACCAGACCAGCCGATCATAAGGCAATCGCACACACAGCATTGCACCCAGGGCTTATCCACCCTACGAAAAGCGCGGTTATTGTTAGGGGGGCATAAACGTACGGCGCATCCACCGTTTTTTTTAATGTCGTGCAGCAGGAAATACTGTTGGGTAATGAAGGATGCGCCTTTGGCTTATCCACCCTACGGGAAGCGAGGAAATTGTTGAGGAGCATAAGCGTACGGCGCAACGGCAGGCTATCAATGTTAACCTGCAAGAACCAGAAAGGAATCACCCCGCCAGTGTTAACCGTTAAGGCTTACCAACTCTTGATGCGCTACTGATGAATACCACCATAGAGATGCCACTGTGGGCCGCGTTGTTGGCGATTTTATTAGCGGCACTTTGGCTGCTTCAACATTTATTACTGCCGTCAGTGCGCTGGTTTTTCAGGCGTCGCGCCAATACCGTCATTGAAGAAGTCAATACCCGGCTGGCTTTAAAAATCCCCTCTTTTAAGCTTACCAGGCGCGAAGTACTCATTGACCGCCTATGCTATCACCCCGACGTCATGGCGATGGTTGACAACATCGCTGCGCAAAAGCAGGTCACTCGCGAAGTATTAATCACTGAGGTCAGAGAATACGCGCAGGAGATCGTGCCGGCATTCAACGCGCTGCTGTACTTTAAGTCTGCCTATTGGTTTGCCAGAAAACTTGTTCACTCAATCTACCGTGTCAGACTGGGGTCTGCCGAGGACGACGAATTATGCCAATTAGATGAAAACACCAGCGTGGTGTTTTTAATGAATCATCGCAGCAACATGGACTACATAGTAGCGACCTATCTGGCGGCAGAACGCACGGCTCTGTCGTATGCCGTAGGTGAGTGGGCAAGAGTCTGGCCCCTGCAGCAACTTATTAGATCAATGGGCGGGTATTTTGTCAGGCGTGACTCCGGTGATCCACTTTATCGTCGCGTGCTTGAAGCCTATGTACAAATGGCCGCACAGGGAGGCGTACCGCAAGCCGTGTTTCCAGAGGGTCGCCTGACCCGTGATGGCAAACTGGGGAAAGCAAAAATGGGTTTGTTAGGTTACATCGCCAAGGGATTTGATCCACAAGGTGAACGTGACATCGTTTTCATTCCGGTTGGTATCAACTACGACCGTGTGCTTGAAGACAGAAGCCTGCTTCGCGCTGCCGAACAAAAACCAAGACGCAGCAAGCTATCAACATTCTCTGTGTTTTTCGCTTTTACCTGGAAAAACATTTCACAGGCAATCATGGGTAAACGTTACCGAAACGGTTACGCCTGTGTCAATTTTGGTAAGCCGGTATTCCTTAAGCAATGGCTGGCACAAAACACCAACAACCCGGCCGCCAAATTAACCGATGTTTCTGAGCTTGCAACCGATCTAATGCACCGTATCGGTGAGATCACTCCTATTTTACCCGTAGCTCTAGTGGCAACCGTTGTCACCGCTAAACCCAGCCACGCTTTTAGTGAACTAGAACTAAAGGCCACTGTATTTGATCTGCTGGAAAAACTTGAACGCGCAGGATACCGGGCGTACATACCGCGTGGCGACAGGGACTACGCCGTGACTGTAGGAATCAGAATGCTAACGCTTAGGCATGTAATGAAAAGTCACGACGGCTTGTTAACGATGAATAAAAATGACATTCAATTACTACAATACTATGCCAACTCAATAAGTCATCTGGTAACTAATGCAGAATCAATAGCCTAAAGCCATAACGAAGGGCAGCGATCCTATGCACTGCGCCTCCACTACCATTGAAAGCTTAACTTGCTACTATAAAACCGTACAAGACACACAAGCTGCACAGCATTACTAAAAGCTAAAGTATCTATTCAGCTCGTTTTTTTGAATCATGCCTCGTTACACTATGTTTATAGAGTTTTGTGACTATTCAGGGTGCGCCTGTCGTGTTCATGGGGTAGGAGTTCGCGCGCAACATACACGGGTATTTGAGCACGAACGACACCGCCCACGGACGCGACAGGTGTGCCCTGAATGGTTACAAACTAAAAATATCCATGTCATAGCGCTCTTCGAGCAGCGGCTTCAATTTCGCCAAACTCGCCAAATGCGGATGTATTAGCTTGGTTCTTTTTATGTCTTGTTCCAGGTCTTTTTTGAGCTCAGCAAAAGAATCAAGTTGGCTTTTATCAGACTTCCCGACTAGCTTGTTTCCAACCCATTGGTGGATGGCAGACTCCTGAGTCTTTTCATAAAACAATTCATCAAGCTCAGCTATTTGCTGCACCAGTAAATCAACCATTGGCTTTAGGTCAGGCAAGTCGATCTCTATACTGGCACTGTCCACGTGTTCACGGTACATTTTGAAAATTTGCGCCACATTGCCGGTCTTTCTAGCATGCAGCAGAGTTTTCATGAGAGCCTGCTTTTCATCTCTGAGGGCGTCATTCTGCTCATGATCCGGGTGCAGCGCTTTTGCAGTACGCCGGAATAACTTGTTGACTATTGATTTATCAAACGTCTGGCGCTTTTTTTTGGCTTCGGCAGCGCGCATTTTTTCGGCGAACGATTCCTCTTCAGAGTTACCATCAGGTTGCTGGTAGTAGCTTGAGCGATCGCTCGAGTTATTACCTTCTTCTTCATCCGGCATTTCTTCGTCCGTGAAGTCGTCATCTTCGTCGCCACACTCTTTGTTTACGTTGGTCAGAATATCTTCGATTGATTCGTCATAGTATTCTTCAATCGCGGCACGCTCAGCCTTGCTGAGGCCATTCAATTTGGCAGTGTAGTAACGCCGAACCAGATCAGGGAGTTCTGCAATACTGAATCGCTCCAAGCGCTCGAAGTTTTCCTCGATCCACGATGCCAGCACGTCTCGCTGCCATCTAGCCAGTGATTTTTTGCCCAGATGAGCAATGAGTTTCTCCGTTTGCTTGACCAGCACTTCTTTATATTCCTGGCGCTTCGCGGAGAGTTCGGTTTGAATCCACGAACGCGCCCGCTCGACTTCTGTTTCGAAGGTTTCCTGCCGGGTTTGCTTAGCTTCTAATTGCGACCAAAGCTTGTCAAAGCGACGCTCTAGCGGGGTGGCTTTTCGCCCTGACTGTAAAGAAGGTGTTACAACCACTGCATTCGATGCGTGGGTTTTGTGCTTTACGGGGGCACCAGGCTTGCGAGTTGGCGTTTCAACATCGCCAAACTCAAATTCAATTTGCATGTCTTAAATGGCTCTTGCGCTTGCTGCGCACATAATAACACGCCCGCACAACGATCTATCTTTTTGCATACCCGCCTAACATTATTATTACCCGGCAATGCAAAACTCAGTGCTAACCACAAGCTTCGGGATCACGAAACAACAAAAGCCGATTTTTTACCGCACACGGCGGCCGCATTAAAACAAGCTATCCGGTTACCATTCCTTTGATGGTTTTACCCACTTCAGCAAAACGAATTCATAATCAGCAGTTCCCGCCGTTGCCGTTACGCGGTAAAATCAAGTTACCCTGCTATTCAGCGGGCTCATACATTCCTGCCCCTATTCCACAACTGATAGCACAATGGCTGCAGACAAAATTCAACCCGTATTATCTGACGGATATTACCTGGACAATTTCACGTGTCTGGTTGATTTTGTATTTACACACTACAAGCCGTTGTTAAGCCCCGAAGAACAACACTTTTACAATCAATTTACGGCACTGCCGCAAAACGGCCAAAGGCTGTACATACGCCTTTTATCCCGCAGTGGTGAATACGTTCGGTGCAGTAAAATAAACTACCGGGAAATCGAAAATATAGCCGCTGCACTTAAGGCTCTAGAGCAAAGCGAATTAGTCTCGGAAGCTCTACTGGAAAACCTGCCTGACTGGCTTGCTGTGTTCACTAAAAAAGAGCTGACTAGCTGTCTTGCGGTCTCTGTACCCGAGCCGGAAATCGCAGTCGCACTATTGACGACTCCTGACCTTTTCGGCGGCTGCCCACTTGATTTACTAGTGAATTCTGATCAGATACTACAAGTGCAACATCGGCACTCTTTTGTCACATACCGGCTGTTGTTCTTTGGTAACTTGCACCAGGACTTAAGTACGTTTGTACTGCGAGACCTTGGCGTGCGAAAATTTGAGCAATACCTGACTGATACAAGCACCCTGCCTTTTCAATCTCGTCAACAAGTTAACGCTTATTTGCAATATTACGCTTGTACAGAACAATACGATGAAGCAGAACTGGCTGGCCCGGACTCACTAATTGCACTAAGCAAGCAGCTACCAACGTCACACACCACAGATCCTGCACTTAGGCGCCGGATAGACAGGTTTACTAACAGAATCGCGCGCCAACTTGAACGATTCGACTATCTTGAACAAGCGGCCGTGCTGTATCGAAATAATACCCGACCGCCAGCGCGGGAGCGCCTGGCAAGAATAGAGGCAAAGCTAGGCAACGAAACCACTGCATTTAACCAGTGCCTACAAATAGAGCAGCAGCCCATTGATGCAGAAGAAAAAGAATTTGCACAGCAGTTTGCATCACGGTTGGCTGGTAAAATTGGCACTGTATATTTACCACCTGAAAAACATAACCCTGATGAAATCACCTTACAGTTGCCGGCCTTCAACTTACCGGTTGAGTTTGCAGCGGCATTGCACTTTGCAAAGTACGGCAAATGCTATTACGTTGAAAACTCACTGATCGGCGGGGTATTTGGCCTGGCGATTTGGGATATCATTTTTGCACCGATCAGTGGCGCCTTTTATCATCCATTTCAATCAGCGCCGGCAGACTTGCACGAGCCAGAGTTTTTATTGCAACGAAAAGCTTTATTTGAACAACGGTTTGATGACATTCGCAATGGCCATTTGTCTAAAATTGTACTCACGCACTTTTATACAAAATACGGAATCAAAAACCCACTAGTGCGTTGGTCACACCTAAATAGGAATTTAATAACCACAGCACTGAAAAAAATACCGGCCAGTGACTGGCTAAGCATGTTCAACTACTTGCTACTGGATATTCGTAACCACCGATCCGGGCTACCGGACCTGATAGAATTTCCGGACGATGGCGGCTATCGGCTTCTTGAGGTAAAGGGCCCGGGTGATCGCCTGCAGAAAAACCAACTTCGATGGATGCGGCACTTTAACGAATGCGGGATCAAGCACGCCGTGGTACTTGTTGAATACACCGATACAAACTTAATCACACCGCAAAATACAGATAACCGACTTCTTGACAGCACTGACACCAATGACTAGTGCTGACAAGACATTTAAGGTTCCAGTTCGGCAATTTGTGAGCTTTAGCTGCCGCAGCGGGGACCTGGATCACACAGGCCCGGCAGGACCCAGCGCCACTGAAGGCCAAATTGCTCATCGGAAACTGCAAAGCAATCGTTCAAAAAACGAAAAAGCAGAAGTAAAAGTCACCGC
>JALZUX010000583.1 GCA_023301405.1 Granulosicoccaceae bacterium
GTATGCATACCAAGCTTGTGGGACTCATGATCTGAATTTAGCTCTGCCATACCCGAACCTCCCCCTCGTAGGGATCAAATGTATCTATTTCATGTGGAAAAATGCTGCGAATCGCGACCTCTTCAGAAGCCAATGCGATTAGATCATCACTTTCGTACAGCACCATTGGCTTAGCAGCCATGACGTCTTTCGCCATACCGAGTGAGTCAGCCGTTGCAACTAAATAAGTAAACACTCCATCAAGCTCATCAACTGAACGGCTCATGGCGGTGTGTAGGTCATCACCTGCATCAATACGGTGAGCCAGATAAACAGCAATTAGCTCGGAATCACAATCAGACATAAATCGATGACCTTCCCGCTCAAGCTTGCGACGCCCTGTCCAGTAATTGGTTAGCTGACCGTTATGCACAACAGACACATCACTGAACGGATACGCCCAGTAAGGGTGAGCTGATCGAATATCAACGTCTGACTCAGTGGCCATTCTGGTGTGGCCAATCGCATGCGTGCCACTGAAGCGTGAAAGATTGTATTGTTCCGATACAACCGTCGCATCACCAAGATCTTTTATTAGCTCAAGCGCATGACCAACAGAAAGAATTTCTACGCCTTCAATGTCTTCAACGAAGTCAATCACACGCTTCATATCGCCATCGAAAGCAAACGTATAACGCATCGCATACTCGGTGACTTTTTCTGTGTCTTTGACTTTCACATCCAATTCTTTCAGACGTGCATCTACCATTGCTTTACGTTCAACAATAGTTTCATGTATATCAAAGCCACTGGCCAGATCTTCTTGCTCAGCAACTTTAAAGCGCATGACAAAATCTTTGGTCGCGTCTTGCCCGTATAGCGCAAAACCCGTCGAGTCAGGTCCACGATGTTTTAGCGCTTGCAACATCGATGTCATCTGCGACCCGATATTAGCGCTTGAACCGCGGTGTATTAGTCCGGCGATGCCGCACATGGCATACCCTCCATTAGTGTATCGAAAAAACTGGTTAATTCAGGCACCGCAATTATTCTGCAGTGCCCGTGTACTTGCTTTTTTACTGTGTGATTAAGGCAGACAGTCCATGTAGGTGTCTGTATCCCAGTCGGTTACAGTCGCCATGAAGTTCTCCCATTCATCAGTCTTATATTCGGAGAACACTTTGTACATTTCATCTGGCATTGAAGCGCGAATGACCTCGTCATCACGCAACGCGACCAATGCATCACCCAGTGACATCGGTAGTTTTTTAACTTCCTTACCCGCTTCCATCGCCGCATAAATGTTACGTTCTTCAGGCTCCCCCGGATCAACCTTGTTAACTATACCGTCTTCAAAAGCAGCAAGAATTGCTGACCCCATTAGGTAAGGATTAACCATTGAATCTACAGAGCGGAATTCAAAACGACCAGGTGCCGATACACGCATACCGGTAGTACGGTTTTGATAACCCCAATCTGCAAACACAGGCGCCCAGAAGCCGGTATCCCATAGACGTCTGTATGAGTTAACAGTTGAACAGCCAATAGCGGTCATTGCATTGATGTGCTTCATGGTTCCACCAATCGCATGCAAACCGATCTTACCGGGCTTCTGCAGATCTTTTTTACCATCAGGCATAAACGTGTTGGTGCCACCTTCACGGTAAGTAAACACCCCCGGCATACCTGGCAGGTCACCCACTTTATCGTAGGTGATCTTATTGACTACATCCTTGCCCCCCTTCCACAGAGATGTATTGTGGTGACAACCCGATGCAGAAACCCCCATAAACGGTTTGGTCATAAAACAGGCAATCAAATTAAACTCACGGGCAACTTGCGCACAAATTTGCCGATATGTTGACAGCCGGTCAGCGTTACGCAGCACGTCATCGAACTGCCAATTCATTTCTAGCTGACCCGGTGCGTCTTCGTGATCACCTTGAATCATATCGAGACCCATCGCCTGCGAGTACTCAAGCACTTTCATGAAGACAGGGCGCAGTGATTCAAACTGATCAATGTGATAGCAGTAAGGATTAGAGAAACCACCGTTTGGCTTGCCATCTTCACCCTTCTTAAGCCACATCATTTCCGGCTCTGTACCGCAACGCAGATCCATTTTGTGCTTTTTCTGGAAGTCCTTATGTTGAAAAATAAGATTGCCACGGCAATCTGAAGTCAGATGACCACCCGGGTTTACTTTTTCTTCACGGTTACGAAAACAAACACAATAAACACGGGCTATTTTTTTATCCCACGGAAGCTGACAAAATGTTTCCGGGTCGGGAATACCTACCATCTCTGATGATTCAGGACCATACCCGATGTATTCGCCAGCGCGGTTAGTGAACAGATTAGCGGTTGCCCCGTAAACCAATTGAAAACCTTTCTCGGCCGTACGCTCCCAGTGGTTGGCCGGAATACCCTTCCCGACAATTCGGCCTGTTACCGAAATGAACTGGTAGTAAATATAAGTGATGCCCAGCTCGTTGATCTTTTTGCGGACATCTTTTATGTACTTATCGCGGCCTGCTGCACTGACGTATTTTTCGAGTTCTGTCATCTGGCTCCCCCAATGGATTCAAAGAATCAAAACCGTTCCAGCCAAGCTTGCTGATGAAAGGCAAAACCAGCTTGAACGGTTAGTCGTTAGAAAAAGTCCCATGGCAAGACAACTTAAGCCATCAGCCCAATTATGTACCTTTTCTCACCAATACTATAACTCTGTTTTCCCCAAGTTATCCAGCCTTAGACGCGACACAATTGTATTTGTAATGATAATTAGCTATAAAAATAGCATTATAGTTGTAAACAGATAAAAATAAGCGTAGTTTAAATCGAAACTTCAGCACAACCAATTTAAAACCTTTCCGTACCAATTACACAATATTGGTAATAAATACGTTCAAGCAGCGCCGTATCAGCTGCATTTTTGCTGAAGACTTGCCAGCAGGAGAACAGCATTGTTAACTAACTCCAGACACTGCCACTCATCATGACTGACCCGGCCACAAGCTATAACGGTGACGCCGGCACACTATCAGCTGAACTGCGTCGAAAAATATTGGCGGGCGAGTATCGCCATGACGAACGACTTCCTGCCGAGCGCTCATTGGCAGAACAATTCGGCTGCTCCCGCGGCACCGTGCGCTCCGCGATGGAAAAATTAGAGCAACTCAGACTCATCGAGCGTCGCGTCGGTAGCGGCACATTTGTCAATCACCACGCTACCGCAGACGAAACAGAAATTGCCCACATTACCAGCCCACTTGAACTGATCGATGTTCGCATGGGGCTGGAACCACAAATTGCACGGCTTGCTGTTATCAATGCCACCGCCGTCAATCTGGGTAAACTCGAAACCGCACTACTCGAGTTAGAAAAATTAACCAATGAGTGCACACCTGAGTCATTTACCACCGCCGACCAAACGTACCATTTGGCACTGGCCGAATGCACTAGCAATGCTTTAATGATTTGGCTCTGCCAGCACATTCACGATGTTCGTTCGCATCGTCAATGGAGCTCTATGAAAGACAAAATCTTAAAGCCCATACAGATCGAGATCTACAACAGGCAACATCGGCAAATGTACGAAGCCATCGTCAGCCGCGATATTGAATCAGCAGAAAAAGTCACCATCGACCACCTTGAAACGGCACGCAATGATTTGATCGGAGCCTCACGTTGAGCACTCTAAAAAGCCGCTCCTCACAAGCAGCAGGTCAACAGTACCTGGCTAACCCGGTCATGGTGTCTGGTAAATCAGGCATACTGCGCCCCGGCATCAATAGCTTGCCAAAAAATCTGCAGCGCTATCCATTGCAAGCCGGCGGTATGATCGTGCTGGATCTCAAACCAGGTGATGAATTAAGCGTTGTTGATCCAGAGGGGCTGCAACCTTGCGAGGTCGCTGTATTTGACCGTCAAGGCAAGTGCCAACCCAACGCTCTACAACACAATTGCCGCACTAATACTGATGGCAGAATAAGTAAACTGTTGTCAGTGAACACCGAAAACATCAGAGCTATCAATAGCGCACTTAGCAAACGCAACATCAACACCAAAGACATCACATCAATTACATTCTTTGAAGGCGAAACACCGCCCGGCCACACTTATTCAACACTAAGCGATGCCCACCTCACCTGCCTTATCACTGCACCGGCAGCAGACATGTTAGTGCATGAACAAGTACCCCCAACTGATTTACTGGTATTTATTACCCGCGCAAACCCTGAAGAAAACCCTGAACCCGTGCTGCCAGAGCCACTGGCTGATATGTCACTTGATATGCGCATAGACCGCTGCACGTCACGCGTCTATACCGTCAAAGCCGGCGACTATATACAAATCATTGATGTAGAAGGCCGTGAATGCAGCGACTTTCAATGTTTTGATGTGGAAAAGCTTGATCATGGTATTGAACGCTGCCTTGATGCAACCACGACCCGAACCCTAATGGCAAAAGCCTATCCGCAACCGGGCCTGCATGCCAAGTTCTATGATCAAGACATGAGCGCAATGGTTGAAGTCATCCGTGACACCTGCGGCAGGCACGACACCTTCGGCTTAGCGTGTACGGCTAAATTTTACGATGATGCGGGCTACCCCGGTCACGTCAATTGCAGCGACAACTTTAACCATGCGCTGGCTCCGCACAACATCCAGCCGCGAGCCGGTTGGATGGCAATGAATTTTTTCTTTAACACTGGCTACGACGACCACAACCAGCTTTTTTCAGATGAACCGTGGTCGCGTCCCGGTGACTATGTATTGATGCGTGCGCTAAAAGATCTGGTCTGTGTTTCATCAGCCTGCCCCGATGACATCGACCCCGCGAATGGCTGGAACCCTACTGACATACATGTTCGAGTCTATCCCGCCAAAAATGAATTCTCTACTGCCTTGGCCTTTAGAATGACCCCAGATGCTGAACCACAATTGACCAAAGAAACCGCCTTTCATTCACGAACATCAAAGCTGACTGGCAACTTCATCGAATACAATGGCTACTGGCTTGCCAACCGATTTAACAATCACGGACCTATTGATGAATACTGGGCCTGCCGTGAAGGCGTTATTGTCACTGATTTATCAGCACTGCGTAAATACGAAGTACTTGGCCCTGACGCCGAAGAGCTATTGCAAAGCTGCGTAACACGTGATGTAAGAAAACTATCACCCGGGCAAGTTGTTTATACCGCTATGTGTTATGAAAACGGCGGCATGATCGATGACGGTACTGTATTTCGCATGTGTGAAAACAACTTCCGCTGGATCGGCGGCTCTGATTACAGCGGTATCTGGTTAAGACAGCAAGCACAACTTCGCAATCTTAATTGCTGGGTAAAATCATCAACAGACCAACTGCACAACTTACAGGTACAAGGCCCGAAAAGCCGTGACTTACTAAAAGAAGTTGTCTGGACCCGACCAGACCAGACACCACTTGAAGACCTGGCGTGGTTTAGATTTTCAGCCGCAAGGCTTGGTCATTCTGAAGGTACCCCCATACTTGTATCACGCACCGGCTACACCGGTGAACTAGGCTACGAAGTCTGGTGCCATCCTAAGGACGGCGCTGAAGTTTGGGACACAGTGATGGAAGCAGGCAAACCCCACAACATCACCCCGCTTGGCCTTGAAGCACTGGATATGCTGCGTATAGAAGCCGGATTAATATTCGCCGACTATGAATTCTCAGACGAAACCGATCCCTATGAAGCCGGAATCTCCTTTACCGTTCCGTTGAAAAGTAAGGCCGATGACTTCATTGGCAGAGATGCATTAATCCAACGCAGAGATCACCCGCAAAAGAAGCTAGTCGGCCTTGAATTACACGGCGATGAATTAGCGGCGCATGGCGACTGTGTTCATGTTGGGCGGCAGCAGATTGGCACGGTCACCAGCGGCACCCGATCACCTAAACTCTCGAAGAATATAGCCTTGTGCAGAGTGACAGTAGAACACGCAGAACCAGGTACCGAGGTTGAAGTTGGTAAACTGGACGGTCATCAGAAACGGTTGCCAGCTACTGTGGTCAGCTATCCGTTTTACGATCCAACTAAATCACGAGTACGGGCTTAGCTGCAGACGCAAAGAGTTACAGCTACGTGTCGATAAAACTGCCAGTCTGTCGCAAGCCTAAGGGCGCATATTGTGAACGTTATTCCGGTTGATCTTCGTGCGCTGGATACACTAGGTAAAGTTGCGGTTGTCGCTATTGCGACGCTTAGCATATTGATACTGGCGGCATTTTTCCTGTGGGAATTACTGATCTCGAGTTTGAAGGTAGCATTGAGTGGTGTCTCACCTCTTCCGTACAGTACGCCCGGTATTGTCAGGGCTCATCTGATTGGGCGTACTGCCTATCAAGCAAAAACCCCGTTATGGAAGCCGACGATCATTGCGATCAAAGCACAAGCAATGAAAAGTTGGGGAGTTTATGGGTTATTTAGAAGGTGATAATCCAGCCACTTTCATACTTTGCAGATCTAAGCAGTCAAGAGGCCAAGGTCGTGAATGGCGGGCGATACTGGTCTGCTGAACTTAATGGGTTAACAAAGGCATAGAGAGTCTATGCCTTAACAGCAACCCTTAACGGTTGTTCTTACTTTGCGAAACGCCTAGTGATTTTGTTTTTGATTGCTTTGCGTCTAAGCCATAAAGATGCCCCACCAAAAATAACTAGCAGAAACTTTAGTGAGTCAAAAGTTCCGCCGCCACTATTACCACCAGATTCCGCGTCGGTAATTTCATTGGCACTTCGATCGGTAACGACTGTGATGGCTTGCTCGCCTTGCCGTGTGTAGGTTTCGTTTAAAATTTTAATTGCAGCTATACCACCGTCTTGGTTCACTACCACATCGATTTCTCTTTCTCCGTAAGGGCAAGATGAACTAGCCATCAGTTTAGTGCCATTACTCCATGATAGCTCGCAGCGAATGCCTGCTCTGTTGGTCCACCAAATTTTATCGGCGGTTTGCTCAAGAGTGACGTAATGCCAGTTGTTCAAAATAGGAGAGCGCACATACTGGCCAGCGACATTTAGGCTGGAGACAGTTTTCACCTCAATGTGCGATGCACCATTATTTAACAATCCTTCGATCTGCGGTGTAGACGTTGAGTATGTCTTGCAAGCACCTCCGCCTGCACTATGCTCACAAAGCTCTACTAAATAACCTTGGGCAATTTCGATTGATGATATCGCATCGTTTCCCACAGGTGATTGGCGTACATCACCAAAGCCATGTGTTCCCTGTGCTAAGCCCCAAGCCAAGTCGCTGTAATTGCTTCCCGTATAGAGCTTTACCGGTTTATTGGCAAACTTAGAGTAGTTGAATCTTTCTGAAACACTTGGAGATGCATCGTAAAATCGCTTGTTTACCGCTTCTGCATAGTAGTCCGCTTCACGCCCTGGTGGTCGGGTGAAATCTGCTGGCCAGTTCGTTGCTGAAAACCATTGATGTGATGTTTTCTCTAGTTCAAACTCTGGAAATTCCCTAAGAAACAGGTGATGGAAGTATTCGTGTTGCATCCATTGTGGGTGATACAAGCGACGCTCTATCTCTGAGGTATCTCCGGTTCCTAAATGCAGTGGCTTTTTGAGTATCCAGCGATCATCCATCATGAAGACCATGCGTTCCTCAAACCGGTTTGTTGCGCTACTAATAAATTCAAAGCCTGTGAACTCTGGGTCTTCAGGTATGTTACTTGGATAAACTAGCCAGTACATATCAGATGAATCTTTCACAGCGTCTGATAAATTATTCAGAAGCGCAGCGGTGTTATTAAGCCCTATCCATCGACCAGTAGGCCTAGGTGAGCTTACAGCAGCGCAGGTTTCTTCCTCTGTGACAAACCGTAATTGAAGGTGCTGCTCGCCGCTGGTAAGCGCATGCATGTATTGTTGTAGCAACTGCGCCCCTTGACGAAGGACAAAATAATCGTTGTCTTCGATAAGAGGATTAATAGTATGGCTGACTTCTCGTGTTTCAGTGCGCTCAGTATTGGTCGGCTGAAACCCTACAGCGCAATCTACTGTAACGATGGTCAAAGTGAGTGGCTGGCTTTTCTTTCCTTGATTGGCTAATCCTTGTCGAGTTATCTCGTCAAGCATGCGAATGCCGTAGTAGCCTGCTGGTCGACCCAAATTCAAACCGGTCGGAAAGGTTGCGCCACTCCAAGCTGCACTGGTGAAAGGGTACTGCGCGATGATTTCATCAATAAGCACTCTGGCAGTGGCGAAGTCACCAGCCACAACAGCATCTTCGGCAGCCAGAAAGGCTTGTGCGACATCTTGCGTTATCTGTGGAAACTGACTACGCCCACCGTTTTGTGAGTAGAAAGTTTCTAGTTGATTAGCGGTATCATTCTCTATGGGAACGACGACTGGGCCGGTCTGTGCGTGC
>JALZUX010000584.1 GCA_023301405.1 Granulosicoccaceae bacterium
GCACCGTATAAGCAATCTGCAATAGCCTGACTTACCTCGGTGTTACCGGAGATCACTGCTGCTGGATACTCGGGGTTTATCATGGTTCCAACTGGCGCTATGATATTCAAAGGTTTTAGGCAACCTTCATTTAAAGGGATGTCACTGCCAACCAACGTTCGGAAAACATACAAAACAACAGCGTGGCAAATTGAGAGAGGTGCATTGTAATTTCCATTAACCTGTTTAGATGTTCCAGTAAAGTCAATGGTGGCTTCAGATGTTTCTGTATCCACCACTATTTTTACATGAATCTCAGAACCGTCATCAAGAGGGTATACGCACTGTCCATTTTTCAAATTTCCTATGACGCGCCGAACCGACGCTTCCGCATTGGATTGGACATGTTTCATATAGGCCTGTACAACATTAAGCCCAAACGAATCGATCATCCGATGAACTTCGCTGATGCCGGTAGAGTTCGCAGCGACCTGAGCCTCTAGATCTGCCATATTCTCATCAATATTCCTGCAAGGGTAACGACCCGAACCAAGCAAGGCGCGAGTCTCACTTTCACGTAAGACCCCTTCGTTCACCAGTTTGAAATTGTCGATAACAACGCCTTCTTCTTCAATGTGTTGACTGTCTGGTGGCGCTGAACCTGGAGTGCGGCCTCCTATATCCGCATGATGCCCTCGCGATCCCACATAAAAAAGAATTGTTTTTCCTTGTGAGTCGAACACAGGGGTTATGACCGTAACATCCGGTAAATGCGTGCCGCCGTTAAATGGGGCATTTAGCATGTAGCTGTCGCCTGGTTTCATCGTATGTTGATTCAAGCGTGCAACAGTACGAACGCTTTCACTCATTGAACCAAGATGCACAGGCACATGAGGTGCGTTTGCTACTAAATTGCCCGTAGCATCAAACAACGCACACGAAAAATCCAACCGCTCTTTGATGTTTACCGAATACGCTGTATTGGCAAGCGTTGTACCCATTTGTTCGGCGATGGACATAAACAGGTTATTGAACACTTCAAGCATGACCGGGTCCACTTCAGTGCCGATAGCAGCCTCTCTATGTTTTTTCTCGTATCGATTGAGTATGAGATTACCGAGGTTATCGATGGTGCCTTGCCAGCCGGCTTCAATGACGTTCGTGCCGGTTCGTTCAGTGATAATGGCTGGACCTTTGATGACGACACTACTAGACAAATCATCTCTTTCGTAGAGCCGTACCTTTTGCCATTTACCCTGTGAATAAAGGTTAATGTTATCTTTTGGAATTGCAGGCCTGATACTCAAATCCGCTTTAGGTCGGGACGGACTGTCATCCTCTCCGATCGCTTCTGCGCTGAGCATGTCAAACACCAAATCGCGCCCTTTCGAGATAAATCCAAACCGTGCGAGATGGGAGGCATCGAATCGAGATCGCAGTTCCTCCTCTGAGCCAAAAATCACTTCTAGCGCTTGATGAGAGCCTTTATATTTTAAATAGGCACGTTTGATAACTGAAATGCGCAATTGGTCCACACCTTGGCTTATCACTGACTCGCAACTATTACTAGCTAAGCGTTCCATGACATCATTCGCTTTTTGCAATTCAGAAAGTGAGTAGTCAAACTGCTCTTCACGCATCGAACGAATGTCGGCTAACCCCATACCGAATGCGGATAACACACCAGCATGCGGATGAAGAAACACACGCTCCATTCCTAACGCATCAGCCACCAGGCATGCATGCTGACCACCAGCACCACCAAAGCAATTAAGCGTATATTGGGTGACATCGTGGCCACGCTGAACAGATATTTTCTTAATTGCGTTGGCCATATTTTCAACCGCTATACGCAGAAAACCTTCCGCCGTTTCCTCTGCTGTAAGTGCTTTGGTACCACTTTGTTTGGCAATGATAAGCGCCAAAATCCTAAATTTTTGCTTGACGGCTTCTGCGTCCAATGGTTCGTTAGCATTTGGGCCAAATACGGCTGGGAAGTGTGCCGGATTCAGTTTTCCGAGAATGACATTACAATCGGTAACCGTTAGTGGTCCGTTTCGTCGATAGCATGCTGGGCCCGGATTAGCACCAGCGCTATCAGGGCCAACTTGATAACGTCCATCACGGAAACTCAGGATCGATCCACCACCAGCGGCGACTGTATTTATGTGCATCATTGGAGCGCGCATACGCACGCCTGCTACTTCGGTATCAAAGGTTCGCTCAAGTGCCCCAGCGTAGTGACACACATCCGTTGAAGTCCCACCCATGTCAAACCCAATCAAGTTGGTAAACCCGGCATCCCCGGCGGTCTTGACCATACCGACAACACCACCTGCCGGTCCGGACAAGATCGAATCACGCCCTTGAAACAATTTGGCATCGGTCAGGCCACCATTAGACTGCATAAAAAACAGTCGCCTACAGGCACCGTTACTCACATCCAAAGCGCTGCTGACCTGTTCAACATATCGTCGTAGAATCGGCGATAAGTAAGCATCTACGACAGTGGTATCACCGCGACCAACCAGCTTAATGAGTTTGGATGTTTCATGACTCACTGACACTTGAGTAAAACCAACTTCATGCGCCAAGTTTGCTACAGCGACTTCATGCGATGGGTTCAGGTAACCGTGCATAAACGCTATAGCAACACTTCGAATGCCGTTGGCGTAAGCGGCCTTTAAAGACTTAAGTGCAGCGCCGAAATCCAAATCTTTAACAATCGTGCCGTCTGCATCCATACGTTGCGACACAGTAGCAACCTCTTGGTAGAGCAGTTCAGGCAGTACGATATTCAAATCAAACAAGGCTGGTCTGTTTTGATAACCAATGCGAAGCAGATCTGAAAACCCTTCTGTAATCATAAGCAAGGTCGGATCACCTTTGCGCTCCAACAGTGCATTGGTTGCCACAGTGGTCCCCATTTTGACCGCGTTAATGCTGCCTGGAGGAATAGGCTCCGAAGCATTTAACCCCATAAGCTGCCGAATTCCGTGCACTGCAGCATCAACGTATTGTTCGGGATTTTCCGACAGTAATTTCAGTGAATGTACGGCTCCAACCGGGCTTCCAGCCACAATATCGGTGAAAGTACCTCCGCGATCTATCCAAAAATCCCATTTACTCATGATGTAGCTGATTCAACCGTGATTAAAATATTCGAGTTAATTATATTTACATTATGTAGATATTATGTCAACGTTATGTCCACATTTGGTAACCAATATTCCGAATGTAATCAAATTAACTACGAGGAGTACACGAATGAAACACATTTTCTCACTAGCTTGTGCCGCGATTATGGCTAGCAGTGCTGCTGTAGCAGAGGATTGGGATATGCCAACGCCCTACGGTGATAAGACTTTTCATACTGCAAACATCATCGAGTTTGCAAAAGAGGTCAGCGAGGCTAGTGGTGGTGAGCTT
>JALZUX010000585.1 GCA_023301405.1 Granulosicoccaceae bacterium
TACATGATAATCGTTAGTCCAAATCTGTAACGGCCTTGTTTGCCTTCAGTGGAGTTGCGGTTCTGAATTTCCCTGTCGGTAGGGACGGTCAGGCCTCCGGCAGTGAGCGAAAAGCAGCGCTATTGACGGCGCGATCCGGGGCAAGCTATTATTTTTGAATTCAGAATTCCGAATTCACAAATAATGCTAACGTTGCCCGCAAAATCAGATCTCACCATGCAAACCCATGCGGCCATACGGTCGGCCATCATGTCGGGCGAACTTGCCCCGTGTGCGCCGTTGGCGCAGGAGGAGCTCGCCGATCGTCTGGGTGTCAGCCGCCAGCCGATAAGTCATGCGTTAAAGCTACTGAAACACGAGGGACTGGTGGTTGATCGCGGGCGCAAAGGGCAAATGGTGGCACCGATTGATGCTGGTCGCTTGCTGGCGTTGTATCAAGTGCGTGGTGCACTTGACCGCCTGGCCGCACAGTTGACCGCCAGCAGTGCGCCGTTAGTGAAGGCAAACCAAAACGAACTTGAAAAGATCCTAATGCAGGGCACAACCATAGCGGCCACCGGCAATATTGAAGAGCTTGTGCAGGCCGACGTGAATTTTCATTGCTTGTTGAACCGGTTGTCAGGCAACCTTGAAATCGGAAATTCCACCGAAGCCCTGTGGCCGCATTTGGTTCGAGCCATGAGAACAGTGCTTGAAGATCGGGATGGCTGGCAACAGATCTGGCGTGAGCACCGCGCTATTGCCGAAGCAGTGTTAGCAGGTAATTCTGATCAGGCTGGTGAGCTGGCAGCACGCCATGCGGAGCAAGCGGGCGCGGCTACTCACCATCGATTGCAAGTTATTCAAAAAACACCGCGTAAACAAACTTAAGTAATACAACAGTCTTGATAGGTAGGGAATCCATGAAACTGACAGAGCAACAACTTAAAGATTTTGACAAGGACGGCTATGCGTTTTTCCCCGGTATGTTTACGCCCGAAGAAGCGGCGCTATTAAATGCTGAAGCCAAAAATGTGTACGCGTCTGATCGCAAAGAAGTCTGGCGTGAGGCCTCCGGGGTAGCGCGAACTGCATTTGCCGCTCACACCTATAATGAAACATTTCGTCGTCTTGGTTCCCACCCGCGCTTGATTGAACCGGTAGAGCAATTGCTGAATGGTCCGGTTTACATGCACCAGTTTAAAGTTAATGCCAAGGCCGCGTTTGATGGTGATGTCTGGCAGTGGCATCAAGACTATGGTACCTGGAAGCGCGATGATGAAATGCCTGAGCCACGGGCAATGAACATTGCAGTTTTTATTGATGACGTTACCGCCGCCAACGGCCCGCTGCTATTTATACCTGGTAGCCACAAGCAGGGAGTGGTCGAGGCCGGTCATGATTTGGCGACCACGTCTTATCCGTTATGGACACTTGACCGTGCAAAAGTGACAGAGCTTGCTGAACAGGGTGGTTGTGTAGCACCGACTGGTCCGGCCGGTAGCATGCTGGTGTTTTCATCGTTGTTAGTGCACGCGAGCCCGGCAAACATTTCACCGTTTGACCGCACCATAGCGTATTTGTCGCTGTGTCATGTTGATAATCACATTCGTGCTTTTAACCGTGAAGAGTGGATTGCCCATCGTGACTTCACTCCCATCACCGCACTTGATGATGATTGTCTATGTGAGCTAGTTGATCAACAAGCGGCTGTCGCGGGATAATAACGTTATGTACCTCTACAATGATTTGTTGGCTCGTGCTGACGCCAACAAGCCGGTGCGTACCGGGCTGATAGGTGCCGGAAAATTTGGCAGTATGTTTCTATCACAAGTGCCGACCACACCGGGGCTTGTTGTCAGTTGCATTGCTGATCTTGATCCGGCGCGTGCCAAGCAAACTTGCAGTGATGTGGGCTGGACGCAGGAATTAATTGACTCAGTGTCTTTTACCGACGACGCCAATGCAATGATGGCCAGTGGCGCTGTTGATGTAGTGGTAGAGGCAACCGGCAACCCTGCAGCAGGGCTAGCACACGCACGTGAAGCTATTCGCAATGGCGTGCATATCGTCATGGTTAACGTAGAGGCTGATGTGTTAGCCGGGCCATTGTTAGCGCGCGAAGCAAAAAGTGCTGGTGTAGTTTATTCAATGGCCTATGGAGATCAACCGGCACTCACGTGTGAGCTGGTTGAGTGGGCACGCTCAACAGGCTTTGAGGTCATAGCAGCAGGCAAAGGCACTAAATACCTGCCTGCGTATCATGCGTCTACGCCTGATTCAGTATGGGATCATTATGGCTTAACCAGTGAGCAAGCGGCGGCTGCCGGTATGAACAGCCAGATGTTTAATAGTTTTCTTGATGGCACTAAGTCCGCGCTTGAAATGGCAGCTATTGCCAATGCGGCTGACTTGACCGCACCATCAGACGGGCTGTTGTTTCCGCCAGCGGGTATGGACGACTTGGCTCACGTATTACGGCCAACTGCCGATGGTGGCGTGTTAGCTGAAAAGGGGCAGGTCGAAGTAGTAACATCACTTGAACGTGATGGCCGCCCGGTATTCAAAGATCTGCGTTGGGGCGTTTATGTGGTCATTGAAGCACCTAATGATTATGCCGCGGCGTGCTTTCGACAGTACGG
>JALZUX010000586.1 GCA_023301405.1 Granulosicoccaceae bacterium
ATTTCAGGCTCACGCGGGCTAGGTACCCACAGTTGTCGATCGGGGTGCATGCCTGCGCCATGAACAGCCGATACGGCAGATAATCGCATGCGGTTTAGCAGGCGTGTATCAACTTCACCGCATGACGGGTGCATGCCGCCGTTGTCTGCAACCACTTTTTCCCAGGCTGCTTTTCTTGCGCTAAAAATAGCGCTGTCTTGCAGTGCCGTGCAGTTGAGCTCATTAGTGTTGAGGTCAACGATGATTTCATCGCCGTCTTCAACGAACGCAATGGGGCCGCCAAGTGCTGCTTCAGGGCCTACATGACCGATGACAAGGCCGACTGAACCGCCGGAGAAGCGAGCGTCTGTCATCAGGCCGACGACTATTTCTTTTTCACGACATAGCGTTGTTATACGTGAAGTAGAGTCAAGCATTTCAGGCATGCCCGGCGCACCGCTTGGGCCTTCGTAGCGCACGATGACCATGTCGTGATTACTGAAGTTGTCTGGTTGATCTTCTAATGCATCAAGCAGGGCTTGCTCACCGTCGAATAATTTTGCTTTACCTTTAAACAGGTTGTCTTCAAGGCCGCCTTCTACGCCAGCAAGTTTTAATACGGCGCTAAATTCAGGGGAAAGGTTGCCGCCCAGTACGCGCAAACCACCAGTGGGTTTGTAGGGTTTTTCAACGGTGTAGATCACGGTGCCGTCGGGCGCTGGCGGGTTAAGGCGGTCTATTTGTTCGGCCAGTGTTTCACCGGTGCAGGTGAGGGTGTTGCCATTGATCAGCCCCGCTTGCATGAGTTCTTTAACGATCGCCTGCACACCGCCTTTGTCGTCGATGTCGATCATTGAATACAGACCGTATGGTCTGGCGTCTGTTAGTACCGGTACTACATTTTGCGACAGGTGATTGAATTCTTCGGGTGACATGATGTCTTTGGCGAAATTTGTAAAGCCTGCGGCACGTGCGATCTCCGGTGCATGCAGTAGAACATTGGTTGAACCGCCAACCGCCATGGCAACAATGACAGCGTTGCGGATTGAATCTCTGTTAACGATATCGCGTGGGGTGTGGCCGCGTTCTATCATGCCATGTAAATAAGTGATGAGTTGATCAGGGAATTCAGTCAGTCGGCGTGGATCATCAGACGGTGGTGCCACCATGTGTAATGGCTCCATGCCGACTACGGCGATAAAAATTTGCATGGTGTTGTAGGTAAACATGCCGCCACAACTGCCGTAGCCGGGGCAGGCTTCTTTAGCGATACGCTTGCGGAAGTCTGCATCCGGGTTGGCGGCTACTTGAAAACCGGTGACGATATCAATGGGTTGTTCGGTGGCTGAATCTCGGCCCGGGCGGATAGGGCCGTCTGACATGATGATGGCCGGACGGTTATGTTCCAGTACGCCGGCTAGTGTGCCCACCGGGGGTTTGTCGCAGGCAACCACAGCAATGGTGCCTTCAAGTCCGCTGGCGCTTAAGTGTTCGCAGACGGTATCGTGAGTGACTTCGCGACCGATCAGGGAGTAACGCATTTCACGGGTACCGTTGCGCATGCCGTCAGACGTGGCGACGGTGTACTCGGGCTGCACTAAGCGCATGGGTATTTCGCCTTCACCGCGACCCAGTCGTTTGGCTAGGTGATTGTGAATGGCCTCGACTTTTCGTTGCACACCAAGGTAGCACTGGCTGTCGCCCTTGGTGCCCATAACACCGACTGACGGTTCATGGACCAGGTCGATGTCAGCGCCAAGTTCACGTGCGATCCCGTAGGGTTGCGCGCTACGGCCGGGGTTGTGGTCTATTAATACTGATTTTCTGTTTTTGGCCATCGCGTGGTTCGATCCCGAATGTTGTAAGAAAAGTTCGGGCTATTGTAACGCGGCTGGCGGATCAGGGCACGGTATGTTGATCATCAGCTGCACGTTATTATGATCGACGCGTGCGTTGAATTATCGATGGTTAGAGATTTGGCCAATTGTGTGGGCCAAGCTGGCGTAGGATGGCGGCCATGAAAAGAAGGGGGCGGTTGTTAGGGTGACCGGCGCGATATGGCAGCGGTAACTGCGGCCAGGCCCGGGTGGGTTTTTGCTTATTCGTCAATCCCGCTTAGTCGGCGATTGGCGGCTCTTAATTTGCGGTCCGCGAGGGTTGATGGAGCGTTGTCTTTGTTGACCAGGCTATCATTGTTGGAGGCGAGGGTGTTGGTAACGACCACGTAGAAAACCGTAAACAATACGCAGATGCCTGCAATCAGACCTGCCATATGCTTGTTGATGCTTGTCTTTTTAGGTCCGGTAGTGAACTCAGGTTTTTTAAGTTGTTGTTTGGCGACAACATGAGGAACAGCTGGTTTAGGGGCTTCATCAGTCAGTTGGCTGATATAATCACTCAGTTGATCGAAATTTCGAGTGGCTTTTTCGCCGCTAATTTCAAAGGCGGCTTTGGGCGCGCGTGGGCAATTAGCAGTGTGTGAATCCATGCTGTTACCGCAGGCAATGCAGGGCTTAGCAATCAGTTCTGGTAAAACAGC
>JALZUX010000587.1 GCA_023301405.1 Granulosicoccaceae bacterium
CGTGGCGGCAAAGACCATTGCCAATCAGTATGTCGAAAGGTTGCTTTTTTCGATCACAAATTCTAGAAAAATTGAGTCAGACGGGAATCATGTGGCAAAACATGATTGATACCGACGATGACCTAGCAGGTCTTGCCTTGGTTTCCGCAGATCTTGCAGTGACCGCCGAGCTAGAGCAAGCAGTTTGTCAAGGCGGCGGGTCGACGCCAGCGCGGGAAATTATCGATCATGACGGTGACTTGCCAGTCCTGCCGGAGCATTCAATTGTAATGTATTGTCGTACAGGGACGAATAGTGAATTGACAAGTAAGTTGGGTGAGCATTTGATTGATGAGTTCAGGTAGCGAAAATATGAAGATTTTTCTCTTAGTACTAGTGTTAGAACAGAAAATAGCAGGGTAATGATCGGTTTGATGAATGCTTTATCCACGACAGGTTTAGTATTTTATCGATTTACCCAAGCTACAGCTCTGTGGTGTCGGCACTTACTTGCTTAAGGGCACTGCCTTTATGAAGTCAGAGATATAAGGCGTTAGGGCATCTGGATTAATGCTAAATGTCTCTAGATCAAATAACGCATTTAGCTTCTGTTTTTCCAGTTCTACTGTCCCTGGCCGGAAGCCTGTGACCATTCGAACAGCGCGTGGCATTAGGCCGGGCAGTGTAGCGTAGTCGGCCCCGGGGGGGCCGTCTCTGCCCGGTAGTAATCGTGATTTTCCCAACTGTCCTTTAAATTGATAGAACGCATCGGATTGCGGTAAGAAAAGTAGACTGTAGTTCACTTCCTGATCACCGCGAGTGATGTCAAAGCCTGCCATTAAAGGCTTATTGGTGCCGTTTTTTAGAAACTCGATGTTTTTAGCCGTGATAAAAGAGACGGCTGGGTGTTGAACTTCAGTTTTATTATGCAGATACAATTCATTTGAACGCATCGCTATATCCACCTGGATTCTGTTATCTTCGGGTAGTCTGAAGTCTTGACCTAAAACAAAGGTTGTATGGTAATTGTGTTGCTGAAGCGTGATTGCCACTGGTTGTTGTTGATACAGCGCAATGCTCATGCCTACATAGTGGTCAAGTTGATGCCAATCATTCAGGCTGCCGGCAATAGTGAGTGCTAACGATTGCAGAGTCCCCAGACCTTTAATGATACCGCTGGCGGGAAATACCAGGTTATAGCTTAGGAATTCCAGCGGGTAGTCGGTATCATTGAAGCTTAGGGTATCCTGATCAAAGCGACCGTATACAACGGCATCGGTATCGCTTCGGTAAGTGCCACTATATTCAAATTTCACAGCGACAGAGTCACTATACTCATTGAGGATTTCCGCGGTGACCTGCTGAGAGACCATCTCGTCGTCAGCGAGCAGCTTGCCTTTTGAGATAAATGACTTATAAAAATTAATCGGGCCTTGTTGCACAATGCCATTTTTATTGACCGATCGATAAATTTTTGGCTGGAATTTTATCAGTAAATCGCGTTCACGCTGATCGGGTATTGTGTCTACCGGTTTGTATTTTTTGAAGTGTTCAGAAAAGCCCGGGCGAGAACTGAAGCTTTGTGTGTCCGCCGTGCATGCTGTTAGAAGCAGTGTATTGATTAATAGAAAAGCCGCGGAAAATAAGGTTTTTATACTGTTAGTTTGCATAGCGGATTCTGGCTAGTGAATATCTTTGGCGGTAGCCATAGCGGCGCGAAGTTTCTCGAAGTCGAAATCATCGGCAATGGCTGCAGTGATGATTTTTTCTTCACGCCGACTGATTAAATTGATGGCTGCAGGAAGTTCTGTGACAGCATGTTCGGGTATCACGACGGCGCCGTGCTGGTCCATGTGAATGATATCACCATTGCTTACTGACATATTTTGCACGGTGACATCGCCACCGAAATCTATCAGGTGTACATGGGCATGGCTTGGGCCTACTCGACCTGCCAGCAACTGGAAGTCTGTGGCAGAATCAGTCAGGTCACGCATTGATCCATTTGTAACGCAACCAGCCGCTCCCAAGCCACGGTGGATATGTGTATTGACTTCGCCCCAGAAAGCGCCAAAGCCCGGCGTGATGTCAAGGTCTTCAATAACGACAATAGAGGGTTTGTCACCACTGGCGATGTATTCGTAGTAGTTGAGCCGTAGCGTTTTGTTGCTGTCATCGCTGTTGGTTGAAGGAGTGGTCGCGCGTATTCTTGCGGTACGTGCATAGCCTATGACCGGAGCCATTGAAGGTGCAAGGCTTACCAATGGCTCGGTTGTAAAGCCGCAAGCGCGGCGTTCAGGGCAGACAAGCTCCAGGCCGTTACAGATTGTTGGTGTGTCCCACTGAGTCAGCTTTTTTAAGTCTTCAAGGGCAGCCATGATCATTCCTTACTATTCAGGATAAGTTGACATCGTATGCAACATCTTGTCAGCTAGGGGCACTAGGGTCAATTCAAGGTGTGGTCGGCGCGTATCGGCTAGTCTGGATCTGAAATTGGATGGGAGGATTATGGTGAAAAAAGTTATGATTTCTGAAAAACTGCATCCAGA
>JALZUX010000588.1 GCA_023301405.1 Granulosicoccaceae bacterium
GCAGGCGGAGTGGTGCTCACGTTAGTGGGCGGCACAGCCGGAAAATTTACGGGTGGGTTGCTGGCCGCGCGAATGGGTGACCGGCATTCGTTTTTTATTGTGCAGTGTTTGACCATCTTCGGCTTGTTTGCCGTGTTGTTTCTTCCATTGCAAGCTGTGTTTATAACGTTGCCCGTGGTCGGAATTTTTGTGCAAGGCTCTTCCACAGTTTGTTACGGAGCCGTGGCAGACTATGCCGATGAAAGAAAAAGTTCCCGCGCTTATTCGATCATCTATACCTTGTCTAGTGCTGCCAGTGTGGCTGGGCCGTTTTTTCTTGGGTTGTTGGCTGATCGTATTAATATTGATGCTGTGCTTTGGAGCCTGATAATTGTTACCGCAGTAACGTTGTTATTCAGTGTGTCTTTATCGGCTAAAGTAGATTGAGGTAATCTTTTCTCGGAAGGGTCACTGTGCAAATAGGTATGCCTACTTCTTACTTATTGCTGATACGAAGGTATTTGTTAATACGATGGGTTCAGACGTAAAGGAATAAAATGCAGGCCTTGTTGTGTCTTATCAAGCGCGAGCGGTAAAATTTCCTGCGCGGTAATGCCGTTGGCCCTGATCTCGACATGTGGCGCCGAGCCGTCGATGGGTAGGGGTATCCGCAACATGGTCAGGTGACGCGGTAGGCTCTGCCAACTGCGGGTGTCAGCTTCTTCAAGTGCAAATAAAAGTAAGCGTGTCAGGTCGCCTGCCAATTGATCTTTGTCTTCTATGGCGTCTGCCAATGCATCTTTTGTTACCACTCTGGCCAATGACTTGCCGGCTATCGTTAAGCCCCGTTTGCTTAAGGAGTCGCTAACAAGGTTACCTAAATCACTGCTGATGGGCTGGCAGGTGCAAAGCTCGCCATTGACGAACACCCTTAAGTTGGGTGGGCTTACGTTGTGGATGTGGTATTGGGGAAATGAAACTCTAGTGGTGTAGCCGGTAAGGATACTGCTCGACGCCTTTGTTGGAATCAGGCCGCTTGCAACAAATACAATAGCCACATTCGGGTTGGTCGGGCTTGCGGATTGATAAAGCGCACCGGTTTTTTTTAAGCGCTGCTCTATTGCTATTGCATCGTTAGAAAAACCAAGGCGCAGGGCTTGTGGTAATAAAATTTGATCAAGAGTGCTGAGTTGGTCGATGTCATCGGCTAATTTGCGGTTTACGATATAAGAATCATTTAGCTGACCGGCCGCTTCGAAGCTTAATGCAATTAGCGCACGGGTGAAATGATCGTGTTGCAAAACCTCGGGCTGTGAATTGATACGCGCCAGTGCCTGGCGCGCCTCAACAGCGGCGCTGTCAAACTGACCCAGCGCAAGGAAATTCATCATCAGGTAACTGTGTATCCATAGCTGCTCGCTATATTCACCGGCGTAGTCACTCGCCCACTCGTTGGCAACCAGTTCTCTTGTTTCGTCGCGTAGACTGATGTAATCGTTTTCAGCTAGATATTGAGTGGCGGCAAGCAGTTGTTTGGTGCTTTCTTCAAAGTTGCCTGTTTCGTGCAGTACGATGGCTTTTTCCATCCAGTACAACAGGCGGCTTTTTGATGCAACCACATCACTGCTTGATAGTGTGTCCAGCGCAGCGCTGCTGTCACCACTAAAGTGCTGTGCGCGTGCCACGTGAAGGGCTGTGGTGGTGCTGCATCCGGATAACGCGATGAACAGTAGCAGCACTGTTGCCAGCTTTACCTGCCCAAGCGTTGGCCAAATCGTGTAGCGACGAAGCACAGTAGCTACCAACCGATGATAGGTCGTGAAGACTCTCGTGCTATTTCTACTTTGTCAGCCCAGGTAACGGCGCCGGTTTCAGTGTCGGTCAGTTCAAGGTTCAGGCTGTAGTGCACCAACTTCTTTTTGGTAATCCGAATCTGACGCGGCTGTTCTTTCACGATAGATCGCAGAGTGCCCGCCAATATATAGTCTGCACCCAGTTGTCGGCCTTGGGAGATACGTTGCGAAGCAGGGACCGCTCCTGTTTTTTGAAAGTCAGATTCGTCGGCGATGTTCGCGCGCTGCGATTCGTTGATCAGCTGATACTTGCCGGACTGAACCAGCGCCAGGCGGATATCATCGCTAATGCCGCCGGTATTAATGTGCTCTGAAGTCTGGTTGCCGACACCATAGCTTATCAATACCGGCTTGCTGTTATTTAGATCGACAAACTCCAGCAAGCTTTGGCTTAGGTGGTTGACGATCTGTTTTTTGTCTGAGAAATCGAAACTGGCATCGTAGTGAACGCTGGCGTTAGGATTAATGTCGCGAGTGGTGGCGCAGCCGGTAATTCCTGTTGAGAATGCTAGAAGCAACGCGGTGAGTTGTAGTGTTTTAGTCAGTGTAGGCATTTTAGCTTTCCCGTTATGGACGTAAGCAAAGGGTAGTAGGCTTGAGTCAATAGAAATGTAACAAGATATTTGTAAATTCGAGTGTTGAGCATGGTCTTTGGCTGATGATGCCAAATACTGCAAGTTTTGAAGCAAACCTACGTTTAACAGCTTCCTGAAGATTCATTGAGCGGTAAAAAAATGACCACAGGCGCTTATAGGTAGTTGCTTTGTACTGATATATTGCATGAATGGACTCGATTCAAGCGCATTGGTCTATTGTTGCGAAAAACGTATCTATCCAGCCGGTTTGCAGAATTTACACATTATAAGATTACGCGTATAGGTTGTTATGACTAGTCAGGGACAGCCTGTGGTGGCTGATTAATCAATGAGGTGCACGCAACGTGCACGGGTATTTGAGCACCAACGACACTGCCAATGACGCGACACGTGTGCGCTTAAGAGTTACTTGAAAAATTATCGAAGCTGGCTGTCTTTAGAGCCCCGGCGATTATAGCCGCACAGGGTGTTCGCCTCGTCAAGCGTTGTCTGGCAAGCCACACATAACCTGACGCCAGCCACTGCTTGACGGCGTGCAACTGGAATTTCGTTGTCACATTCTTCGCAGTGGCTAATGCTTTCGCCTTTAGGTAGCTGGTTGCGCGCCCGATCAACCGCATCCTGTACGCTGGCATCGATCTGATCTTGAATTGCGCCGTCTTTTGACCATCCGCCTGCCATTGAATTTCACCTGTTGTTTAAATTGAGGAGCTCGCTGTTCTTAAAAATTTAGCCGCGCAAGGTTTATTTATTCGGCCAAATGTGCCCAGCCACGGTAAGCCGCCATATGGTCAGGGATGTTATGAACTCTAATGATATCTACCCCTTGCTGACAAAGCTGCATGGCAGAACCAATGGTAACCATATCGCGTTCGTGAATATTTTCACTGGCGAATTGCTTCATAAATGATTTTCGTGAGTGACCGACCAGTAAGCGTAACCCGTGTTTCCGGTAAGACCCTGCTGACTGTAATAATCGCAGTGATTGAAGCGGGTTTTTGCTGAAGCCGATACCGGGGTCGAAGACAATCTGTTTAAGTGGTATGCCAGCGGTGGTCCATGTTTCTAATTGTTGATCCAGCCAGTCGTGCACGACTTGCAGCGG
>JALZUX010000589.1 GCA_023301405.1 Granulosicoccaceae bacterium
TCAAGCCCTTCGAGACCAAGCTTCAGCGCCTCAAGGTGAACAATATAAATTAACGCGATGTAGGAAATAATTGCTGGTAGAAAGGCATGCTTAATCAACTCGGGATAAGACACCCCGGTAAACTCAGAAATCAAAAATGCAGCAGCGCCCATCACCGGTGGCGTTAATTGACCGTTAGTGGACGAGGCGACTTCAATGGCACCGGCTTTTTCAGGTGAGAAACCGGTTCGCTTCATCAATGGAATAGTAAAGGTGCCCGTTGTCACTACATTGGCGATGCTCGACCCTGAATATAAACCAGACAGAGCAGAGGCCACGACGGCAGCCTTTGCAGGGCCGCCACGGAAATGCCCTAAGAGTGCAAAGGCTAACTTTATAAAGTAACTACCGGCTCCGGCTTTTTCCAATAAGGAGCCAAACAATACAAATAGAAAGATCATTGATGCCGCCACGCCAAGTGCAACACCAAACACACCTTCTGTCTGCATCCAATAATGCCAGCTGGCTTTGTTGAATGATGCACCCTTCCACTGCACGGCGTCAGGCATCCATGCCAGGTCACCGAAAAATACGTAAAATACAAACACACTTGCCACAATCACAAGTGCCAAACCCAGCGCTCGATAAACAGCAATACCTAGTGCCAACATGCCAATGGCGGATACGATCAAATCGCCGGTTGTAGGCAAGCCTGCACGGCCGGAAATATCTTCCTTAAACCACAGTAGATATAGACACGAGAACGCGGCAGTAAAAGCTAGCGCCCAGTCATAAAGCGGCACACGATTGCGATCGGAAGAAGTGAACAACGGGTAGCTAAGCATGGCCAGAAACAACGCAAAGCCCAAATGAATTTGTCTGGCCTCCTGATTATTGAAGACCACATTGATGTCCAAATTTTCAGTGAGGTAGTACGGAATCGCCGAGGCGATGTAGAGCTGAAAAACGGCCCAGAGGAAGGCCACAGTAAGTATGACTTTACCGGCAAAGCCAGTGGCAGAGCGCGCCCCTGTCTCTAGCCTTTCAACCATCTCATCTGCTTCAGAGGACCGCATAGAATCTGTGGAGGGAGTAGAGTCACCAGTGCTCATAGTTTCAGTCTCTCTGTTCGGTCTTTCAATCAAGGTGACATAACAGCGACGAACTGAGCCATCTAGCTGCTAGCCAGAAAATTTACTTCATTCTGTAAAGTGGTCGCACCAGTTAGGCGCGACCCTCTATTCTTCGAGCTAAATTACATCCAGCCACGTTCTTTATAGTACTTCACAGCACCGTCATGTACCGGCGCAGAGAGACCGTCCTGGATCATTTGCTCTTCTTGCAGGTTAGCAAATGCAGGATGCAACTTGCGAAAATCATCAAAGTTATCAAAAACGCCTTTGACGACTGTGTAGACCACTTCATCAGAAACAGCAGCCGAGGAAACAAATGTAGCACCAACACCAAAGGTTGCGGTTTCAGCATCACTGCCCTTGTACATACCAGCCGGCACTGATGCAGGACGGTAGTAAGGGTTATCAGCAACTAGCTTATCAATCACCGGGCCTTGCACTGATACCAATTCAACTTCACACGTGGTTGCCGCTTCCTTTATCGCTGCAGCAGGGTGACCGATGGTGTAGATCATTGCGTCGATCTTGCCGTCGCACAATGCCTGCGACATTTCAGAACCTTTCAGCTCGGCCGCCAATGCAAAATCATCCATAGTCATGCCGTATGATTCCATCACAACTTCCATGGTGGCGCGTTGGCCAGACCCCGGATTACCAACATTTACCTTTTTGCCTTTGAGTGATTCAAAGCTGTCAATCCCAGTGCCTTTTTTGGCGATTAAGGTGAAAGGTTCTGCATGCACAGAAAAAACCGCTCGCAAGTCCTCAAATTTACCTTGATCCTCAAACTTTGAGGTACCGTTATAGGCATGAAACTGCCAATCGGACTGAGCGACACCGAACTCCAACTCACCCGCGCGAACTGTGTTGATGTTGTACACTGATCCACCGGTTGACTCTACAGAACAACGGATACCGTGCTCTTTCCGGTTTTTATTTACTAGACGGCAGATTG
Organism: Granulosicoccaceae bacterium; assembly: GCA_023301405.1. Lineage (GTDB taxonomy): Bacteria > Pseudomonadota > Gammaproteobacteria > Granulosicoccales > Granulosicoccaceae. The sequence continues at coordinate 2,068 of JALZUX010000589.1, forward strand.
CACCACCCGTGGGATAATACACACCCGTGACACCACCGGTGCCGATCGAAATGAACTGCTGTTGCGCGGCCACAGGCCCTGCAAACGCAGCAGTCAGCGCTGACACAGCGAAAACCTTAATGAAATTCTTCAAATTACTCTCCAATTGGTGTTTGAGAATGACTAGCAACGCATTCAGGATTGTCTTTGTCGTATTGATGACACTTCAGAGCAAAGACGATAAGCGACTTGTATAAGCAACTTGTAGATGAGTTATTACATTGCCAGCTACCCATAGTATGAAATGGAACAGAGTTAAATACCAATGCAATAAACACATGAAATCTGCAATAATCAATAATTTAAAAGAATATTTTCTGAAAAAAATGAATTTCTAATGCATCATATGCATAAAGTAGTGTGCAAGATTTACAATTGGATATTAACTGGTTACAAGATTTTCTAGCGGTAGCAGAGACAGGTCATTTCACGCAAGCCGCCAGCCGTCGGAACATTTCCCAGGCTACAATTAGCCGGCGCATACAAGCGTTGGAAAAGTGGCTTGGCGTAGTCCTGATCGAACGCGGCACTGTGCCGGTACACCTGACAGCCGAAGGCAGCCGGTTTAAAAAAGAAGCCAGAATAACACTGACTCATTTACTGAATACACGAGCCAGTCTGACAGAAACTTCCGGTGGTGCTCGATCAATGCTAAGAGTCTCGATGCCCCAAACCATCGCCACTTCCCACTTAAGCAAATGGTGGACACAATGGTCAGTCGATTTAGGAATTAACCTTGAAACGCACATCGCCAATATTGCAGATGTTGTATCCAATTTTATAACCGGGCATTCAGACTTGCTAATTTGCCATCAATCAGACCACTTGCCGGTACTGATTGACCCACGCCACTTCATATCACATGTGATTGAAACGGATCACCTGCTTCCTGTCGCAGCAATTCAAAATGACTTTCATCATGCGCTGAAACACAATGAAGCGCTCAATCAAATTCCGCTGCTTATGTACTCAACAAATGGATATTTTTCGCGAGTTGTTAACGGCATTATTGAGCAAGCTTCAATACAATTGCTTGGCCCTCACAGCGTTCAAACAGAAATGGCTGATGTCATTGGTGACTGCGCGGCACAGGGATTGGGTATTGGATGGATTCCACAAAGCCTGATGCGTGCAAAGTTCCATGAAACACTAATAGCCATTGAGCAACCTACCCTGACTGCGGAGATGGAAATTGTTGCCTATGCGCCCCGCCATAGAAGAAGCTACGCCTGTGATCAGGTGTGGCAGAGATTGACGGCCTAGAAGGCCCGGCCACTCACTTATAACTCATCTTATGGGACTC
>JALZUX010000590.1 GCA_023301405.1 Granulosicoccaceae bacterium
GTGCACGAATCACTTGGGTTGGCGTTACACGCACGTAGCGAGCAGCGCCATATTCGGCAGCACGCGATGGGTCATCCATGACTAACTCCGCATGCCCGGCAAGAGTCACCACGTCTCCGGTTTCAAAATTCGGAAACAACATTCCAACTCGCGCATCTAAAAGAATATTACCGAAGGTATTGAAGAAGTTGTTGCCGTCATAATCGGGGAAAATTACCGTTTGATCTTCCAGCACTTTCACAAACCCCTGCTTGCCACCGCGATGGTTTACATCAACCCCTGCTCGTCGATCCTCGCCAGTCTCGGGGGCACGTGAAGCAATGAAAAAAATATCTGCTGTACGAATGTGATCGATATCCCTTGCTGACAACTGAGTATCAGTGACGACTTCACCATGGGCATTATTCAATTCCATCGGCTCTCGCTTATTAATGTAACGCGGGCAGTTACCAAAGCTTTGGTCAACGTTGATGGTTATACCATTGTCGCTAGACTCGGCAATAGTACCGTTCATCCGGTTGCGCCGACGGGACTCTAACTCAATACCCAACACACTCAACTTACCCCCTTGACCCAGCTGTAAATCAGGTGGCTCACCAACCAGCGCGGTAGAATTTATCATTAACGTTGTATCGTCTGGTGAGCTTATAAACTGTGGCAGCCCGACTCGTAAAAACGGCCATGGCTGACCACCACTGTCCAAAGCACTCAACACAATAGATTGCTGACTGGTAAAAAACTCACGATGCTGATCAGGCATTGCGTGGCGGATCATCGCGGCCCCCAGCGTCTGCAACTTCTCCTCAACACCTACTAGACGGTGAAGCCGCTTTTCACCTTCATGCCAGACATCGCGTTTCATGCTTTTGGAATCTCAACAAAACCATCAAGTGACTGCATCGACGCAAGCCACATATTGATATTAGGATAAGGAGAAAGATCTAACTCACCCTCGTTAGCAACAGCTACATACGAGTAGCAAGCAATGTCTGCAAGACTTACCTTGTTTCCGACAAGCCAATTTTGACCAGTCAGATGTTTCTCCATTAGTTTGAACAATTTTTCACTCATTGCGACCGCCGCATCGTAATCACCAGCCATACCGAACAACTTAATAAGACGCGCCATGTTTGGTCCTTCAAACATGACACCAGATGCGATTGCAAGCCACTCATTCACCCGTGCAATTTCCTGTGGTGTAGTAGGCATCCATCCCAGCCCTTGTGCATACACGCGTTCAAAATACTGAATAATTGCGATCGAGTCGCGTAGAACAAAATCACCTTCGACAAGTGTCGGCACCTGACCCATAGGGTTAAGCGCAAGATACGCGTCGCCTTGGAGTTGCCCCTCCATTTCCATCACCGCAACTATTTGCAGATCAATCTTCATCAATGAAGCGGCAAGCCGAACACGGTGGCAATGCCCAGACTGCGGTATATCATAGAGTGTTCTTGTCATGGAAATTTCCTAACGTTTTGGGCTGACCGGTGTATCTCCGGCAAGTGCGTCTGATGTTAACCTAGCGTTATATTGACAAACAATTCTAAATTTTGAGCCCTCATCTGTGCGAAACTGCACAGACTAGTCCCGAGCCCTGCTGGCCATTAACGCGCCTTTACAAATACGCATCACCTTCTTGAGATCAAAATGTCTGTGGTCACTCACCGACAAACCACCTAATCATAAACCACCGATTTCCCTTGGAGACACCCTAAAAGCATGAACCTACAAGACCATAACTGGGAAGACCTTCGGCTTGTTCTTGCGATAACTCAAGGCCGCGGATTATCGGGTGCTTCACGAATACTATCGATACACCACGCCACCATCCTCCGTCGTCTGAACAGTTTCGAGGCGCGAATGGGCGTCATACTGTTCCAACGAGGCGCGCGAGGTTACGAACCAACAGAAGTAGGAGAAGAGCTGTCACGTGTAGCATTATCAATTGAGCAAGATGTCGAAGACGCCTATCGACAACTTGCCGGTCAAGATCTACGTCTGTCAGGCACCATACGATTCGTCACCTCCGACTTCATCGCACAGACCCTGCTGCCACCGGTACTAAAACAATTTCGACAAACCCATTCGAGCATTGATATTGAAGTGCTGATCTCTCCGAAATTTGCAAGCCTTACTAAGCGTGACGGCGATGTGGCATTTCGTGCTGCAAATGAACCACCCGACGATCTGGTTGGCAAACAGATCGCGGTGCTTGGCTATGGCCTCTACGCCCACCGCAGCATTCTGCCTAAGAAAAATAAACACAACGCGCTAACGCAACTGGATTGGGTTGGCGATGATCACACCATCTCACACGTGCTGAGCAATCAGTGGCGCTTACAAGAATTTCCCAATGCTCGCGTCGGTACCCGTTTTGATAGCCTGGCTGGAAAACTTGCAGCTATTCGATCAGGAATGGGGATTGGTTTCTTGCCGCACTATTTGACTCTTGACGATGAAAATCTAATTTGCCTGAAATCAAACCCAAAGAAATGGACACTAGAACTTTGGCTGCTAACGCATCCTGATCTTAGCCGAATGAACCGCATAAAAGTATTTTTAAGCTGTGCAGAGGACGTGTTGAATCGCTTCGATCTGAGTAATGTTTCTGAAAACTCATCACCACTGGATTTGTAAATTCTTGTGCTCTGCGCAGTAGTAAATCAGCACACACGACTGAATTTTCAAACCCTCACACTGTGCAGTAAAAACTAACAATCGAAAACGTCGACGGCCCATAGCATACCAACAACGTGTAGTGCGCCCTTCCTAATATTAAGTCGGTATTGTTGCGCTTTGGATCAAAAACAGTATTCTCCGAAGGCAAATAGTTAGATGCCTCACGATCACTTTTATGTATCCAAAAATAGCTGTACTCTCCGTTAACAACTAACGCTTAGAAGCAATCACCAGGGTGGTGATTCCAGTGTGCAAGTGAGTGCCCATGTGCAAACAGCGCGTAGCAAGCGTTACTCAGGTGCGTATAATTTCATCATCCGCGCTTAGCATAAAACCAGAACAAGCAAATGATACAAGACAACCCGGGCCTGATCGCCGCCATTCGTGATCGATTTGCTCACATTGACAGCTGCCCTTTTGAAGGACCACGCATTTATTTTGAAAATGGTGGCGGTGCACTGACGTTGAAATCAGTCGTTCAAACCTCTGCCAAATATGCAGCCGTTCCTGACAATCAAGGCCGAGACAACCCGGCGGCCAAAGCGTTGACCAACACGATCAACAAGGCGAAGACTGATCTGGCTTTATTGATGAACACTGATTCGGGCCAGTTTATTATTGGAGAAACAGGCACTGAACTTCTGTTCCGCATGCTCCGCACGGCCTGCCTTAATGCGCCGAAAGGTTCAAAAATCATTGGCTGTTCAATTGAACATCCCGCCAGCAGAAGCGCTGCACATCATTGGGCTACGGTTGCCGGTATGGACTACGTAAATGTGCAACATCAAGACTCAAACGGCCTCGTCACCGCTGATGATTACGCCTCCATGATGACACCTGACGTATCAGTAGCCACAATCTTACACGCCTCACCGGTTACCGGTATCGGGATGAATATCGCTGCGATCTCAAAAGCAATCCGCTCCGTTTCGCCAGACTGCATGATCATCGTCGACGGAATTCAGCACGCGGCACATGGGCAACTGAATCTGAGCGCCTATAATATCGACGGCTATGCGATTTCGCCCTACAAGATGTTTTCGCGTCACGGCTACGGCATCGCATGGATCTCGGGACGGTTAACAGCGCTGCCTCATGAATCACTGACTGGTGGCCCAGTCGATAACTGGGAGCTAGGCACTCGCGACACAGGCGCCTATGCAGCGATGTCAGATGTTGTCGCCTATTTTGACTGGCTGGGCGGACAAGTATCCATTGATACCGATCCTCGAAAGCGAATCGAAGCGGCGGGAAAGGCCATTCACCACTATGAAAAAAATCTGACAAACGCTTTAATATTCGGAACCGGCAATCACCCCGGACTTCAAGAGATGAACAATGTCACCATTCTGTCCGGCGCAGACAATCCAGCCCGTGAAGGCACGGTGTCATTTGCAGTCAAAGGCGTGGCGTCTCCGAATATAGTAGGTGAGCTGAATGATCAAGGAATCCGCACACACACTCGCAAAGCAGACCACTACAGCGGCAATATTCTTGACCCGCTGCAACTGTCAGATTGCGTACGCATCTCAATGTGTCATTACAACACGACGCAAGAGGTTGCTCAGGCGTTGCGTGTCATCAATGAGATCACAGGTTAACCATGTTTCAGCTCGGTCAATTTACAGGCTTTAATCACTCTTCACCGCTTATAATATCGGTTAATATCACTGCGCAGAAGCCTCTGCATGAAACCCAGGAGCATTGTCATGAAATCAAGATTCCCTGAAGATTCGCTTTCCTTTTGAGCCAACCAGCAAACGGCGCAAAGGATTTCTATCCGAAACAAACGTCAAACGCGGCCTTAGAACTGTGGGTGACGAAAAATATCTAACTGAAAAGTTAGGGCGCAACGATCCCTGCCCGTGCGGATCGAGTCGTAGATTTTAAACGTTGTTGTCTCAAATCTAACAGCTTCCAAGGCTCTGCCAGAGACGACTACTATCGCGACTAGACTCATTAGCGCGGTATCATCTAGCTAGGAGCC
>JALZUX010000591.1 GCA_023301405.1 Granulosicoccaceae bacterium
GGTTGCGTCCTGATCAACTGGAAGAACATCGTCTTCAAAGCTGTGGTTGTCTATTAGTATATGTGTATTCAGGGTTGGTGCATCATTGACAGCGGCAATTGTAATTGCAACGTTGCCAGTGGTTGTTGTCTGGTCGGTTGCCAATGCGGCGATTTCGACAGCCGATAGCGCATTGGCGTAAATTCGAACATCATCCATCAGTCCATCTAGATCGGTTGGGGTCGAATTGTCGCTGCGACCACCGATGGTTGTATCGGATTCTTTCGTGTAGGCGATGGTGGATGGGGAACTGCTTTCGGCTACGGCGGCCCCGTTTAGATACAACGTTTGAGTGGACGTTGTGCTGTCGAAAGTGAATGCAACGTGAGTCCAGCCCAAGCTTTCAACGTCTACGTCGAACCCCACGTTTTCGTAGCTTGAGCCGTTCCAGAAAGAGGCCCTTAGTTCATTGCTGTTGGTCGCCGATAAAATGACGCTATCGCCTAATGATATGAACGTTGATCCTAACCTGTCGTAGGAATTTATATTGACCCAGGCTGCCAGGGTGACGTCTGCCGGTTCGTCTAATAATCCACTGATGGTTACTTCGTCTGCATTGCCATCAAGCGATAGGACATTACCACGTTGAGCATCATTAACGATGATGGCTTCGTTCAACAGGGTGCCGTCGTTAGCCGTGCCTGCGCTCTGATCGCTCACATCAGAGTCAAACGTGTAGTGACCCGTAAGACTGGCCGCGATTGCCGTGGTGATATTTAGGGTATCACTGCCATTGTAGTTAGCGTTTGGAGTGAAGATAAGCCCGTCGAGAGCTGTATTGATGTCGCTCTCAAGGCCATCGATAGTCATCGTGCCGCTGCCTTCAGCACCTTCGACGATCGTTATCCCGGTTAGATTTGCGAGCGACAGGATGCCGTTGGTAACCAGTAAGGTGACGCGCAGTGGCAAGTCCTGTGTTGAAATTCCATCGTCAACCCGTATTTCATTTGCGCCGGTAAAGACAATCGTAGTGTCTTCATTGGTCGTTTCCGCAGCAGGTGCCGTGATCTGCAGATCGGCGGCTTTTTGAATAGTGACAGTGGTGCTACCGGCTGCAGTAAGTGAACCACCACTACCTTGTGCGCTCGATGTATTGTTGTCGTCAAAAGTCCAGTCTATTAGAACACTGGCGGGTGGAGTATCACTGCTGTTGCTATAGGCAATTGACTGCATCACCTCATTGACTTGCGTGTTGTTCACGTTAGCGCCAAAAGTCAACGTCAACTGGCCAAAGTTATTGTTGTACGTTCCGATGACACCAGCTGGTGACAGTTCAATGTTTCCTGTTGTGGTCCCCACAAAACTGAGATTGCCCGTCGCACTGAATACATCATCACTGCTCGATAAAATCGCGGGTGACAACGTTAATGTGGTACCGCTAAAGTCATCGATGTCGCTCAGCTCGGCATCGAAGATCTCTACGTCAGCATCCAGCACAACCGCTGTGCCGCCTTCAACAAACGTCGGGTTGCCATCGAGTGCAGTACGCCCGTCGAATTGCGTATCAAGGGAGCCGTCAGTGTTGTAGCGAACCAGCGCGAAATCGCTGTTGGTACCGTTGCTGCTGAAGCCACCGAGCAGATATTTACCATCTGCTTGAATAGCTAGGCTAGAGCCAACGTCTGCGCCCTCACCAACGGCTGTCATCACAGTGCCATTCAAGCCGAAACCGGTGTCAAGGCTGCCGTCTGAGTTGTACCGTGCCAGTGCGAAGTCGTTGTTAGTACCGTTAGAGCTGAAGCCTGCTATGACAATTTTATTGTCGGCTTGTACGACAACGCTCTGCCCTTGATCGTGGTCAGGCCCTATAGGTGTGGTAACAATGCCGTCACTGCCGCCAAAGGTGGTGTCAAGACTACCGTCAGTGTTATAGCGAGTAAGCGCAAAGTCCTGATTGCTGCCGTTATTACTGGTACCGCCCACAATTATTTTACCGTCGCCCTGAACGGTGACACTCAAACCTTGTTCGTTGCTGGTTCCTATTTGAGTGGTAACAATACCATCGCCGCCGCCAAATGAAGTGTCCGGGGTACCGTCGGCATTGTAGCGAATCAAGCCAATATCGAGATTAAACTCATCATTGGTGATGTAGCCCGCCATGAGGATCTTGCCATCAGTCTGCACAGAGACACTTTCGCTTATATTGTTGCTTGTACTTATTGGGGTTATTACTATGCCATCTCCACCGCCAAAGGAGGTATCCAGACTGCCATCCGGGTTATAGCGCGTTAGTGCGAAGTCAAAGCCGGAACTTCCGGCGGAGATTCCGCCAAGTACAATCTTGCCATCGGCTTGCAATTCAATGCTGGTAGCGCGATCGTGAACGCTGCTCAGTGATGTAATCACGATCCCATCGCCACCACCGAAGCTGGTATCGAGCGTACCGTCAGAGTTATAGCGAGCCAGAGTGAAATCATCAAAGGTACTGCCGTTATGGCTGTGCCCTGCGACAAGTATTTTGCCAGTCGTATCGACTGCGATGGCGCTGGCTATATCGTCTTCCTGCCCAACAGCAGTGGTCACTACACCGTTCACACCAAAGCTTGTATCAAGGCTGCCGTCAGTGTTGTACCGAGTAATCGCGAAGTCATTGTCAGTGCCGTTGTGGCTGTATCCGGCGAACAGCACCTTGCCATCAGGCTGCACGGTAATGCTTCGGCCAATATCTTCACCCGCACCCAAAGCGGTCGTAACAATACCATCGCCTGAGTCGAATGTTGGTGCGTCGTTGACTGGATCGACGGTGACGGTGAAGCTGTCGGTTGCCTGATCGCCGCCCGCGCTCAGGTCATTGGCGAGATCCGCAATTTCAGCAGCGGAAAGTGCCCGTGTGTAGATACGCGCGTCGTCGATCAGGCCGTCGTAATCGAGCGAAGTGTTTCCATTTCCATGAGCACCAATAGTTGTGTTGGACCCTCGGTTGTAGTCAATCGGGTTAAACGCAAAATTCGAGTCAACTTCCACACCATCGACGTATAGAGTTATCGTGGACCTTTCAGAATCAAAGGCCACTGCCACATGGGACCATCCAGCAGTAACGTTTACCCCGGAGTGCAATGTAGTGACTCTGTTGTCGTCGAAATGGCGTGCCTGAATCTCTCCATTGCTTAGCACTCGAAGTACGATACTGTCACCCAGTGAGATGATCTCTTGGTCGATGCCTAGGTTAGGGTTGATCCACGCTGCGAGCGTGACGGTTTCTGGATCGTCAAACACGCCACTGATTTCGATATAGTCGCGGTCTCCGTCTAGGCTCAGGACTTCACCGCGAGTATCATCGATCACGGTGGTGGCATCGCCTTCTAACGTTCCGTCTTGGGATACACCCATGCTCTGATCGTTAGCGTTGCCACCTGCAAATGTGTAGTGTCCATCCAGATTAAGCAGGGAAGCCAGCGTCGTCGTCATGTTCAATGTGACGCTACCGTTGAAATCCACTGCGGCAGTAAATGTCATGCCTTCGAGCGCCGCGTTGATTTCAGATTCTAAACCCGTAAATGAAATGGAGTCACTGTGATGAGATCCCGAGACAATCGATACACCCGACAAAGCCGCTGGATTCAGGTCCAGTACTCCGTCATTTACGGTTAACGTCACGTACAATAGTGGGTCGGCTCCGCTTAGTGAGTCGCTAACTGAAACGCCGTTGCCACCAGCGCTTGTGAATGTTAGTACGGTGTCTTCATCTACGGACTGGGCACCAGGAACACTTTGTTGGACCTCTGGCAGGTCCGTTAGGTTTACTGTGTAGGTTTCGTCGTCGGTGAGTGAACTATCAGAAACTCGTACGATAATATCGTGTGATGGTGCTGTTTCGTAATCTAACAAAGTGCTATCAGCGACGGTGAGTTCGCCGGTGCTAGTATCTATCGCAAACGCGCCGGGGTGGTCTTGTGTCTGAATGCTATACGTTAGTGTGTCCCCATCAACGTCGCCGCCTTGGGCATAACCAACTGAAGTTTGATCAGCCGAATTTTCACTTAACGTGAACGACTGGTCCGTTGATGTATTGGCCAGCGACGCTATCTCTGAGGCGGTTAGAGCTCGATCAAAAATACCGATGTCATCCATGCTTCCTTGAAACTGCTTGTCGCCATCCCAGTTGGATGATCCGAGGTAGTTTTCATCCCATGTGGAATAGTCGGGCAACCCGGATAATTGGACTGAACCCACAATTTCGCCATCAATGTAGAGGTTTGCCAATCCTGCCGCATCAATGGTAGCGCCGTAGTGATGCCACTGTCCTTCGACTCCATTCAAGGCACCGGGAACGACAATATCGCCAACCAACAATGCACCATTTCGTATCTGAAATCTTAGATCATTAGTTGTAACGTCGCGAGTTAGCAAAACGTTGTTAGCGTTTGCCTCGTCCCCAAAGTCGAAAATTCGCTCGAAAATTCGGTCGCCGGTGCCAGCATCGAATCGCACTTGAGCGCTGAATGTAAACTCGCTGCTGGTCGCAACGCCCGGTATTGTGCCGATGCTTACTGGGTTGGTTGTGCTGTTCGCGTCTACGGTTGGGAACAGCAATCCGTACCTACCAGCGGTATAGCTAGCAGACTCATCGATACTAACGGGCGAAGTGATGGTCAGTGCCGGCCCACCCACCGCGATTGAATCAGCACCATTTTCAAAATCATAGGCCGCAACCGCATCATTGCGAAGCTGGGCTATAGCCGGGGCGTCATTGACCGGGTTTACCTCAATAAACAACGACTCAGTGGCAGTCTTGGCGCCGCCAGTGCCGGTATTGCCTTGGTCATCGACCGTAATCTGAATGCTAGCCAGTCCATTAAAGTTGGTCTTTGGGGTATAGGTAAAGCTGTTTAGTGTGGTATTAATATCACTTATGGTTCCTTCAAAGGTAATTGCAGAAGTGCCGTTGCCTCCAGACAGAACCGTTAAGCTGCCAGGGTTGAGAAGCAATGTTCCGTTGCTGACATCAATTGCTACTTCCACAATCGCAGAGCTCGCATCAGCGTCTGCAATCTGAACGCTTAAGCCTGAAAGCGCAATGTCTTCATTGGTTGTACCGGTGATGTAACCATCACCGTGGTTTAAGTAAACCTGAATAGAATCGCCGTTACTTTCGGCGGTCAGAATGTCCAGGTTACCATCGCCGTCGATGTCTGCGGTTTCAACCCATTCAACGCCACTGCTGTCGGAGTCAAGCGTTCGCTGTTTGAAATTTTGATCACCTGTGTTTTCAAAAATCAGCAGATCGTTGGCACCTTTGTCTGCGACCAGGATATCAATATCACTGTCGCCATCGATGTCTGCAAGGTGCACGTCGTGCATCAAGCTTGCAAGACCGCTACTAACTGTATGGGCTGTGAACGTTGGCGTTGCGCCACCGCCATTCTCGAACCAACGAACTTCGTCAGAACCCCGATCAATGGTGACGATGTCTGCGTCGCCATCACCGTCAATGTCGCCGGTCTGCAAATCATAGATAGCGCCTTGCGTTCCAATAACGTTGCTGGTGAACCCTGCGGTAGCATTGCCGTTGTTTTTATACCAGCGGAGCTCGTTACTGCTATCAGATTCAGCAACGACAACATCAAGGTGCGTGTCTCCATCGATATCCGCGATATCGATCGCGTATAATGTATTAAACGTATCAAGGAAGTTTCTGGTATAGACTCCTGCCGTGTTTTGTTCGAACACAAGCACTGAACTCATGCCGCTTTCGCTAAACGACACCACAAGATCGGGCAGACCATTTCCGTCAATGTCACCAATCGCAAGGCCGGTCGCATTTTGTTGATCGGTGCCGCCGCTTCCCTCGAAGCTATTTTCGGTGAATGAAACGGCGTTGCTGCCGGCGAAGTTGTTTGTATAGACGATTACGCCGTTACTGCTATTGGCTGGATCATCATTTAGAGCGACGATGTCGATGTCGCCGTCCCCATCAAGATCATTAGCAACAACCGAGTTAAAATTATGCTCGACGTCAATGGCATTGGCCAAACTAAAATTGCCGGCCCCATCGTTTTCATACCAATTGATGATTCCATTATTGGTAGCCGCGATCAGATCCAAATCACCATCGTTATCGAGGTCAGCAGTCGTGACCACGCTGGCACCATTAAGTGCGTCAATCTCAGTGCCTGTCGCTTCTGGCAAATCAGTGAAGTAGGGCGCATCGTTGGTAGTTTGTACCGTGATTGCGAAACTATCGCTCGAGGTTGTTTCATCTGCCGCCAGGGCTTGAATTTCTGTTGCTGTCAGTGCCCGGCTATAGACACGAGCATCATCGATCAGGCCGTTGAAATCGAACGTTGGTTCACCGGTTCTGAATCTTCCTATATATGTGTCGGGGTTGTTGTCGTATTCTATGACACCAGGCGCTGCAATGGTTTCGATCGCTGCTCCATCAATAAAGACGATCAGCTCCTGGCTTGACGTGTCGATAGTGACTGCGACGTGTCTCCAACCGGTTCCCAGCAGACTCTCAGTCGAAGTCGTTAAGTAGTCTGTACCGCCCGATTCATAAAAGCCCGTCAATGTTCCATTTGGTTCAAGGTACAATGCGGGGCTTGCCCCCATCGAAATGATAACCGCTCCGCTGGTGTCGACGTCGCTGGTGTTGATCCACGCAGCCAGAGTCACGTTGGCAGGCTCGCCCAGGAGCCCCGCGATCTCGACGAAGTCGCCATTGCCATCCATGCTCAAGACGTCACCGCGAATTCCGTCGTTGATTATGGTTGCATTGCCGTTGAGCGTGCCGTTGTGCGATAGACCAGCGCTGTCGTCAGCTGCATTGCCTTCTTCAAAGGTGTACAAGCCCTCAAGGTCAGCGTCAAGAGACGTGGTCATGTTTAGCGTTACTGCACCACCGAAGTCTGTGTTCGGTGTAAAGACCATGCCTTCAAGTGCCGCATTGATATCCGATTCTTTTCCCTGAATTGTCAGGAACGCACTACCGTTGGCTCCATCAACAATTGACAATCCGGTCGTTTGTGAAAGCGTTAAAGCACCGTCGTTTACAGAGATAAAAACTTGTAACATTGTGTCTGTGGTCGCGACAGTGTCACTGACAGTCACCGCATTGTTATTGCTACTGGAGAAAGTCAGTGTCGAGTCTTCTACTACGGTTTGCGCGCCGGGAACAGACTGTGTCGGTTTGATCCCGTTGTCCACCGTGATGGTCACCGTCTCTGGATAGCTATTACCAGCCACATCAGTCACGGTCACATCAACATCGTGCGAAGCCGCTGTCACGTAGTTCAGTGTACTTGTTGCTGCGACTGTAATTTCGCCGGTGCTGCTGTTTATTTCAAAGTTACTTGATGGGTCGGTCAGGCTGTAGGTAAAACTGGAAAGCACGTCACTGGCATTCCATTGGATCACAAAGCTGTGGTTTGAATCCTGGGTGTCATCAGCCCAAGTGCCACTCGCTGTAAGGCTAATGTAGTCTTCCCCGGTGGCCCCGGACTGCCCAAACGTAGGTGCGTATGAGCCTGCGGTAACAGACCCTGCTGCACCACCGGTCCAGAAAGGATCACTTGTTTCCACAGTGCCGTCGAGCCAATGCCAATCGCCGTCGTTGTTAGCGTCTGTCGCACCCAGCCAAATGTCATTCCCGCTATCGATGGCGAATTGTCTGATCAGCTCGTTTTCGTATTGTGAGTCAATACGAACCATGCCACCGCTGACGCCGTTTAAGGTTGCACTCGTTGCTGCAAAAAGCTGGGTGTCGAAGTTGGCAGGTGAGTCAACGAAACGATAGAATTTTCCTGTCCCTGCATCATAAGACAGTGTTGAATCATCGTTCAGAAGCGTCGTAATACTCTGAGGAACTTCAACAACACTGATATCAGCCAGGAGTGGACCAAAAGCGGAAGAATCAAACGACTGAAAAGACAGGTTTGAAGAAGTCGATGTTGCTGTGAACGTAACGGACCTGTGTTCCCAGTGTTCGTTTTTCCAAGCTGAACCAATGTGCTCAATGGTGAAGTCCTCGGAAATACCATCGATCGATGCTCTGATGGTCTTCGATACCGCATCTCCTCCAGCGAAATTTCCGTTCAGCGCAAATGTGACTTGATAAGTTTGACCGGCGACCGTCTGCATTGTGTTGCTGACAATGTTGCCGGCATCGTCGCCACTCAGATCGATTACCAATCCGTCATTGGGGCCTTGCAAGATTGAAACGGGTGCTAGATCGACGCTGCCGTTAGTCACCGTCCATCCACCAAACGACTGCCCACTTGAGTAGGTTGTCGAAACCGCTGAAGCTGGCGCGTCTTCAAAGCGGCCGTCGAATAGAATGTCCAGATCAATATCCGGATCGCTCGGTACGATAAACCCGACCGTGTTTCCGGTACTTGCGTTTTCACTGATGTGCAAGTCATCAACCGGTGTGTTGCTGACAAAACCAGTGCCTGTTGCATGGGCTATGCTGAGGTTGTTGGATGCAACAATATCAACGACTTCATTCGACCCGTTAAAACCATCCATCTGCCAGTTTGCGACTAAACCGATGGCAGCGGCTTGAACAGGTGTAACATCGAGCTTGTGTTGATGATTTAATGCAATCTCGGCTTCGCTGCGGACCTCGTTCCAAATGCGTATATCGTATATGGTTCCAGAGAAGCGTTGCTCAGCATCGTATCCCGTATCGAGCCCGTCTTGCTCCTGACCAAAAACAAACTGGCCGTTAGTTGTGTCCAGTGCAGCCCCTGCGTTTAAGGCGGTACCGGAATCAATAAACTTACCGTCGATATAGACTCCCCAGGCGCCATTGGTGCTATCCCAGGTTACGGCCAGTGAATGAAGCTGACCATCAAGTAAAGTTGCCCGGTAGTCTATTGCGGTCGAGAACTGCAGCGTGTCTGCGCCCAGATCCAGTTCTAAAGTATTAGTGAGTTGATTGATTTGAATCGAGTATTCGTCGTTAATTGAATTGTTAAACGACATGAACACCGTTTCCGTCGGTGCGTTATTGGCTGCGAACTGAATTTCGAACGTGGTGGCTGTCAACGGCGTCGCTAAACCTGCGTCTGAGATCAGATACGCATCATTGCCACCATTAGTATTTAGCTCTATGCCGCTGGAAAGGTCCGTCGGAGCGTTATCGTTTTCGGATATATCGTTAAGTGAAATAGAGACAGTCTGATCAACAGTATTGCTATCAACGTCAGTGGCACGAACCGTAAGTGTATGGATGGGGTTTGTTGCGTAGCTAAGTTGGCCGCTATCCGCAACCCGGATCTGACCAGTGTTTGTGTCTATACTAAAGGCGCCAGCGACAGTCTGGTTTGTAATAGCGTACGTTAGTGGTTGCTGGCCAATGGGTCCGGCGTTGTCCAGTACGGCGTCGGCATCATACTCAATGACGGATACTAACTCAACGCTGCCCTCAGTATCGATCCACACACCGTTGGCGGCTAATATTGAGGCGTAGTTTTCTCCCACACTGAAATTGTTAGGGTCTGTTGCTGCCCAGTTACTATAAGCGTTATCGATTGCGTACCCATCGCTTTCTCCACGCCAGAATTCCCTATCAGTAAGCTCTTCTCCCCAGCGCCATTCTCCCTCAGTCGCCGCGTCAGATGCGCTCAAAAATGCTTGTGTTTCTCCGGTTTCGGTGATTATGTCAGCCAGTAGCTGGTTTTCGAAGGCAGACGTTACTGACACCAGTTGACCGGCTACACCGTTTAACGTCGACGCCTGGGCATTTGCGTTTGCAATAGCCCAGGTAAGTCTGGTGCCTGCGAATTCGTAGAATTTTCCTGTCTCAGCGCTATAAATCAAACTCGGGTTGCTGGCCAGCAAAGATGCCACCAGTGCATCGCGTTCGGCATCAACGGCAGAAACGTGTCCGACAACGGTGCCATCAAGGCCATTTTCATCAATGGACAACGTCAGGGTTGGTTCGCTGGCGGTGAAGCCAGGTTCCTGAGTATGTTTAAGCGTCAGGTTGTTTCCGTTGACCGTTTCGGTGACCATGCTGTCGCGGGAAAAACTATTGAATTGCCACTGAGCGATCATGCCGTCTTCGTCGAAGGGCAGTTCACTTGCGTAGGAGGCAGCCATGTCTGTGGCAGTGCGAATGTCGCTGAATAATCGGTTGTTGTATAAAGTGCCAGAGAACGACTGGTTGCCCGAGAAGTTACTTCCGACGCTGTCCTGTTCTTGTCCGAACAACAATGTCCCGCCGCTTTCGATGGCGTAGTCGGCGGCCAGCCCTGTGCCGCTCCTCACGGATTGGCCATCCACGAATATTTCCCAGGCACCGCTCTGGCCTGTGCTGCCGTCCCAGGTGAATCCAAGCGTATGCGTGTCTCCATCTCGAAGGCTGTGGAAATCAAATATTATGGTTGGGACAAAGACCGTGTCAGCACCAATGCTTGCCCGCAGGTCGCCCTTACTATTAATAAATAGCAGGAATTCGTTTGCGTTGTTGGCCGTTGCGTAGGAAAGCAGCGCTGTTTCGTCAGAATTCTGTGAGATCGAGAGTTGAGTTTCAAAACTCAATTGCTTTAGTCCGCCCAACAATGTCGATCCATCATCGGCTATCAGATAAATATCGTTGCCACCGTCATCGTTGATATTTAGGCCGCCGCCGTAGGTCGTGGTTGTGTGCAGATCAGTTGGCGTCGATCCGCCAGCGTCGCCGTCGACAGCCGGGGAATAAGCTGAAAACTCACTGCTATTACCACTGCTGTCGGTTGTGACCGATGTGACGTATTCGCCGACGGCCAGTGTGATCCCTGAAAGTGAACCTGATAACACCCCACTGTTGCCAATGACGCCAGGTAAGCTGCCCAAATAGCGCTTTCCTTCCACTTCACTGCCATCGCGATCAGTGCTAGCGTAGAAGTCGATCGTGTAGGAACCGCTGGCTAGAGTTGATGTATCGAGGCTGTAAGCAAACGTGCCATCATCGGAGATCGAGGCTGAATTTAGCGCGGTCCAGTTTTGCCTGTTGTTACCGCCGGTATCCGCGTCACCTGCGTCATTGGCATCAGCGCCGTCTTCGGTGCCCGAGTGCAAATCAATCCCGACTCCGGCGTTACCATAGATGCTGTTGCCGCGAACGGAGTTGCCTGTTGAGATGTCGTCAAGCGAAACGCCACCGGAAGAATTCACGCCGTTGAAAGCGATCACGTTTCCTTCGCCAGCCCCAATACCGCCGATCGTGTTGTTGGACGCACCTAACGTAAGCTGTATGCCATTTGCACCGTTGCCCCATGGCAGCGTGCCCGACTCATCTGTGCCAATTGTGTTTCCCTGAATCACATTTCCAGTGGCAGCGCCGGCGAAATAGATACCCGAGTTACCGCTGCCGGCGATCAGGTTGTTCGAGATCTGATTGTTGTCGCCACCGCCGAAGATGCCGATTCCGTTGGTACCAACGCCAAACCTGGTCGCTCCATTTGCGGAGACACCTATGTAGTTGTTCTGAATTGTATTGCTGTCAACACCTTCGCCATTGAGAACGATCGCTTGTGTGCCACCGGCGACCACGTTCCGATTAGTGGCTGTTACACCACCAATAGTCAGATTAGTAGCGGTATCCTGCACATGGACTCCGGCGAGCGCTGAGCCAAGTAGTGCGTTACCCGTGATATCCGTACCAAAATAGTTGCCCGATACAACTGAGCCTGTGCTTGAACCGCCAACGATCACACCATGGCTGTTCCCCGAGAACACATTGCGATCGCCTGGCGTGCTACCACCGACGATCGTGTTGTCGCCGTGGGTCTGTACCCCAGCAAAGTTGGATTCGGTATCACCCGCATCAGTTCCGTCGGAGTTGAACTGCCCAATCCAGTTTCCGGTGACAGTGATGTTGTCTGCGCCCGCTTCTATGTCTATGGCGGCATCACCAAAGTCGCGAATCACTAAACCACGCACTTCGCTGCCGTCTGAGGCTGAGGAAAACCTCAGTCCATCAGAGACAGCGTTGAGGTTGTTTGCGTCAATCACAATAGGCAAAAAGCTGCCCTCGACCCAACCCGTTTGCGTGGTGCCGTCGATCGTGACTGGACCCTGAATCGGATCAAGCGATGACGCTAAGGTAATGACTTGTGTGCCGCTGCCGGGAATATTAAAGTCAATAGTGTCAGTACCCACATTGCCGTTAGCGTTGATAATGGCCTGGCGAAGTGATCCGGCGCCGCTGTCGTTCGTGTTGGTGACTGTGAAAGTCTGGGGGCCGACGCCCGTATGGTTGTGCAGCTCGGCGATATCGCTGCTACTGAGTGCCCGATTGTAAATACGACCATCGTCCAGAAAACCGTCGAGTTCCCCAAAGAAATTTGTGTTGTCGTGTTTTTCGATCCCCCAGGCCATGAAGTCAAGATCTGTTACATCATCAAAAAATTCGTTGCTGCTGGCTGAACCTGTTGAGTAGCTGACGCTTTGTTCAACTCCGTTGATGTATAGCTTGTTACCACTATTGTCGACAGTGACGGTAACGTGAGTCCATGTGCCAGTTGTTAGGTTGGCTGAGGTCGTCACAACATCCAAAAGCGGTGTGTCCGCTTCTGCAATAAAGAACGAAATTTCAGTTCCGACGCTGTGCACCAAAAGCCGTGAATTGCTGTCACTACTGTCTGACGCTTCAAAAATACTATTTACGCCGGCCAAGGAATCGAAGTAGACCCAACTCGAAATCGTGCCTTCAGTCAGGCTGGCGAAGTTAGCCGCATGGGCACTCAGGTCGACGAAGTCGTTGGTGCCATCAAGACTGACCTTGCCGTCGCCAATTTGGTTGGTGCCTGGCGTCGTGTCGATTAGCGCACCATTGGTTAGCGTACCGTCATATGCATTGCCACTGCTGTCGCTGGCATCAGTGTCAAAAGTGTTCTGTAGAATTAATCCTGATGTGATGTCCAGCGTACCTTGCCAGGCCTGCTGTGCGGCAGGCGCGATGGCCACTTCAGTCGTAACATCGCCGCTCTCATATTCCAGCTCCCAGTCACCGCCTTGTTCTGTATGGCCTGTCGTATCATCACTGGCAGCAACATCGCAGTCACACGTTGCCGCGATGATTTCGATCAAGTCGCGCCCGGCTTCCGTGCTGGCAAGATCACAACCATAGATAAGTAGATCAGCGTCAGTGTCTAGTGATTGACCCCACGCCCGGATATCTGCGGAGTATTCATTCGCTGAGTTGAGGTCAAGGGTGGTGCTACCCAGCTGAATGCCGCTGCCGTCGCCATGGCTTAGCAGGTGAATGGCATCTACACCAGTGACCTTGGATAGCGCCTCCGTTATTTGATCAACACCATCAGTTTCCACGTCGAGCCAGACAATTCGCCAGTCAATGTCTGGATCGGCGTTTTCACGCAAACCAGCAAGCAGGGTGTCTGCGTCCTCAACGGCTTGGTCTACAAAAACAAATTCAATATGGTGATCGATTTGAACGGGACCCGGATCTGTGTCGTCGTCCTGATTCAATTCTGAGTCTGTGGAAGTGACTAGATCTGCAGCGGGCTCACTTTCGTTTTGGGTAATGCTTGAGATCGTTCTGTTGGTATTGATCTCACCTGTTTTATATTCAAGATCCCGGTCTGTCTGTGGTTGTTCATGACCGGTTGCATTATTGCTAGCTGCCACGTCGCTGTTAGTGGCGTCTGCGATAGTGTCAACCAGATTACGACCAGACTCAGAGCTTGCAAGCTCACTCCCGTAAATCAGCAGGTCTGCATCTTCGGTGAGAGACTTCCCCCAGTCGGCCAGATTGTTCACATAGCGTTCTATCGAATTTGTATCAAGCCTGCTAGTGCCAAGCTGAAAGCCGAAGTCATCGCCGTGACTGATAATATGGATGGCGTCGATATCGACAGTGCCATCAAGTGTTTCGGTAATTTCTTCAATGCCGTCGCGATTGGCGTCAAGGTTGATAATGATCCATTCGGTATC
>JALZUX010000592.1 GCA_023301405.1 Granulosicoccaceae bacterium
ACATATGAGTGTACACTGAGCCATGCCTAGACCTGACCGAATCCAGTACCAACATGCTCTGTACCATGTGACTAATCGTGGTCATGGGCGGCAGAAAATATTTCATAGTGTAGGGTATTACGAAGATTTTTTAGCCACTTTACAAGAATCGTACACACGTTTTGATGCCGTAATTCATGCCTACTGTCTTATGGGCAATCAATATCATTTGTTGATAGAGACCCCGCGGGCTAATTTAGATCGCATCATGAGGCATATAAACGGTGTTTATACTCAGCGATACAATAGCCGCAAGAAATCTGAAGGTACATTGTTCAGGGGTAGATATAAAGCGATTCTGATCGACCAGAGTGCGTATTTGTTACAGCTGGGTCGGTACATTCATCGACAACCGGCGGAGGTCAGAGGGGCTACTGACGAGGCGTTGGAACAATATCGATGGTCAAGCTATTTGTCGTACATAAACCGGGCGCCGGTGCCTGATTGGTTGCATTGTGACAAAACTTATAAAACGTTAGGTCAGAGAAATCGCTATGCGGGCTACCGAAAATTTGTATCAGAGGGCAACGATGAAGAAACAGTGGCGTTTTACGGTAAAGGGAACATTAGGGGTATATACGGGGATCGATCTTTCAGGCAGTCGATAAAGGCGGGCAAGGAAAATCTGCAAACGTTGAAGGGAGTATCGGGTTCGTTATCAGAAAGGCCTTCAATACCAGTCATTGTAGATGCCGTTGCGAAAGTATTTAAAACAGACGTAGCAGCAATAAAGCTCAGGCAAAAAGGGCGGCTGCAGTCCAACGTGGCCCGGCAAATGGCTATCTATTGTAGCCAGCAGTTAGGGGATCATTCATTGAAGGAAATTGCCGATTATTTTTCACTGACAAATGGCGGTAGTGTTTCTCCTTCTATTCAAGCGATAAAAGCAAAGATAGACGCAGGGGATCTAGCCAAAGAATACAGCAGATTAGAGAAACGACTGTATAAAAGAAAATAGGGTGACTAATAAGTTGCGATCGCTTGTCAGTAATGGTCTGATTTCATCGTGGAATGGTGGTTTAAATTCAAAACAAGCTGAAGAGACGTAATAGGCAATTCAGTGATTAGCGCCCGCTGCTCTTGAGCAGTAATGAAAGCTATGCAGAATATACACGGGCGTATGAGCTCTGCGGTTGAGCTATTTCCTGATGAAAAGGAAGTGATAAAACAGTCATTACGTAGCGCTGGCGCGCGGCTTGTTCACTTGATACCGATATAGGATCAAGTGAACAAGTTGTTAATAGCTACGCATAGTAAAGTGCTTTAACTACACTTTATTAAATGCAACTTTTGTAGTGCAACCATTATGTCCGAATTCTGCGATTGCAAATGTCAGTTTGCCGCTTTCCTTTTTGAGAGACCCGTGCAGGATCACTTTCATTTGTGTATTGTTCAGGGAGAAATCTGAAGTTCCATGTGCAGCTGCTACTTCAGTTGTTGGAATTTCAAATCTGAATTTTCCGGCTTTATTTACAAATGTGGTTGAGATATTGTTTCCATTGCCTAGTGTGGCAACGCCATTGTTGACGTTTATAGTGCCAAGGTCTGAGCCCGCCAGATCAGCACACGTGAGTTCCCAGCCACCCGCTGCATATTGTTTAGACGCTGTACGTACTGCTTTGCTTTGCCAATTCCCGTTGTACTTTGAGGATGTATATTTGTTGTCTTCTGAGACTGGCCTTAATGCAGTGCTGGCACAGCCTTGAAGTGTGACGCAAAGGAGTAGGCCAATAGCCAGGGAGTGAGCGGAGTGTTTTCTTATTATTTTATTGTGCATAGAATTTCAATTCCAACTGTATGAAAGTCGCTATTCAGCTCGTTTTTCTGAGTTCACACACATCTATACTTATGAAAACAGGGCGTTGTGACTATTCAGGGTACGGCTGTCGTGTTTGGTTAAGCAATAACCGCGGTAGAAATTCGCCTGCAACGTGCATGGGTATACGAGCACTGACGAACACCTCCCTCGGACGCGTCAGGTGTGTTCTGAATAGTTTGGCTTTAAGCATTATTCCTATTTTACGAATTTTTCTATCGGCACTGTTTTATAGTAGTTGACATGAAATACTGAAAAACCAAAGGGCAGTTCTCAATCATAGTTATAAGTTAGGGATCACAGGTGTAGCCCGTTGAGCAGGTTAGGTGTCGGCGCATGATTTTGCAGAGAAATGTTAAGTGAGCCCGGATGCAGCTTGTTGGGTGGCTCTTCGCCCGGTTGGGGTGTGTCCCGGTACCATGCAGGTCTTGGCGCAGGAGCCTGATACAGTAGTGATCGTGTGGTTGAAAATGGAATACCTTGCACGGTGCCTGTAATTGAATGGTGAACAAGATCTGATCAAAAGGGTTTTTAGGCAGTTGTAGTAGACAACAGTGTAAGAAGCCCCTTAACTGTCTTCATGTTTAGGGCTCTTGCATTGGGAGGCTTTGTGGTATCGGAGGGCGTTGCATGAAATTGTTGGCTGATCTGATTGCTGAATTCTTAAGTTTCGCAGT
>JALZUX010000593.1 GCA_023301405.1 Granulosicoccaceae bacterium
CACAACCGCGGTGTTGCCGCCGAATTAGCCTTGCCAGTTTATCTTCGTGATAATGTGGCACGAACTGAGGCAGAGCGCGCCAAGAGTTAACCCTAATTACGCTATCAACTGCCTTGCTTTTTTGCCTCGAAAGGAAAAACCATGAGCGCTATTCAAATCGATAACACTCAAGTCGAACAGTTTCAAAAAGACGGAGTCGTTGTGATTCGAGGTGTGTTCAAGGACTGGGTTGAACCTTTGCGACGTGGCATCGAACACAATATGCAGTCACCCGGTGACTACGGTAAAAATTACACACAGGATGGCCAGCAGGGGCATTTTTTTGGTGATTACTGCAACTGGCAGCGTATTCCCCAGTATCGTGATTTCTTTTTCAAGTCACCGGCTGCAGAAGTCGCGTCACAGCTGATTGACTCTGAAACTGTACGACTATTTCATGAGCATGTGCTGGTAAAGGAACCGGGCACCACACAAAAAACACCATGGCACCATGATCAACCCTACTACTGTGTGAATGGCAATCAGCTGTGTAGCTTATGGGTGCCGCTTGATCCGGTTGATCAATCTGTCTGTCCTGAGTTTATAGCCGGTTCGCACAGGTGGGGCAAATGGTTTGTACCTACAAAGTTCACCGGGCTTCAGTATCAACGTGAAGGTGAAAATCTTTCAGTGATGCCTGACATTGACAATGAGCGAGACAAATACAATATATTGTCGTGGGCGTTGGAGCCCGGTGATTGTATTGCTTTTCACTACCTGACGGTGCATGGCGCGCCAGAGAATTTAAGCGACCAACGAAGGCGTGCTTTTTCAGCAAGACTGTTAGGTGATGATGCTGTCTATGCAGCGCGAAGCGGAGAAACTTCACCTCCGTTTCCAGGGCTTAAAAATAAACTTGAGCCTGGCTCGCCCATGAATACCGAAGAATTCCCACTGATTTACGGCGATTAACTAACAAGTGTTGGATCAACAGCTGGCGTAGGTCTGGCACAGTCAAACCCAGAAACTGATCACTTTCAGAATATTCTCCCGGCCCGGTTTTAAAAAAACCGGACCGCCTTGGTGGCCTTTTCCGTAGTAGACTTTGCTTGTAGATCATTGATGATTCTTGCGGTAATGCTGCTACCCATAGCGATCTGTCTGTGGTCTAAGGTGCCGTTAAGTCAGGGACAATGCTTGTGCGTATTCGTCTTTGGAAAATCCGATCAATAATGCTTTACCAGTGCTAAAGATTGGCCTTTT
The DNA here is from genome assembly GCA_023301405.1 of Granulosicoccaceae bacterium. Lineage (GTDB taxonomy): Bacteria > Pseudomonadota > Gammaproteobacteria > Granulosicoccales > Granulosicoccaceae. The sequence continues at coordinate 1,243 of JALZUX010000593.1, forward strand.
TATCATGGCTGGATTTTCACAAAGTAGTGCTGCCACATTTGATTCGTTGGTGGCGTTCTTGGTTTTTTCATCCAATTGACGCCATGTGGTGCCGCGTTTGTTCAGTACTTTCTCCCAGCCCAAGGCGTCGATGAATTGCTGAGCCATTTTCTCATCAATGCCATCGACGCGGTAGTCATGAAACTGATAATCGACAGCGAGCTCGTCAAGGTGTCGACGAGCTTTTTTAATGGTGTCGCAGTTCTTAATGCCGTAGAGAATGTTAGCCATTAGTCAATTGAGCGCAGCAGTTCATTGATGCCAACTTTGCTGCGGGTTTTTTCATCAACACGTTTTACGATGACGGCGCAGTACAGGCTGTATTTTCCGTCGGCAGATGGCAGATTGCCCGATACAACTACTGATCCTGCAGGGACTCGGCCGTAGAGGATTTTGTCGTTTTCGCGATCGTAGATGCGAGTGCTTTGACCAATGTAGACCCCCATCGATATAACAGAACCTTCTTCCACTATTACGCCTTCAACGACTTCTGAGCGAGCCCCGATAAAGCAATTGTCTTCGATGATGGTGGGGGAAGCTTGCAGTGGTTCCAGTACACCGCCAATTCCAACACCGCCGGATAGGTGAACGTTTTTACCGATCTGTGCACATGAGCCCACTGTGGCCCAGGTGTCTACCATGGTGCCGCTGTCGACATAGGCGCCTATATTCACGTAGGAAGGCATCAATACGGTGTCGGGTGCTATGTAGGAACCTTTGCGGGCGACTGCCGGTGGAACAACTCTGACCCCGGAGGCGGCGAATTGCTCTGGCGTGTAATTGGCAAATTTGGAGTCAACTTTGTCATAAAACTGGGTGTAGCCGCCGGCGCTCATGGGAGCGTTGTCGCGAATTCTGAATGAAAGCAGAACGGCCTTTTTTAGCCACTCATGGACTTCCCAGTCACCTACACCGCGGCGGGAGGCTACTCTTTCTTCGCCTGAATCAATAAGTTCAATAGCTTGCTCAACTGCTGATTTTGTTTCAGCGTCTACCGTGGATGGGGTAATTTCAGCGCGGCGCTCGAATGCGTCATTGATGATTTGTTGAAGATCTGACATAGGTTTCTCTGGCAAATGTAGGGTGGTTAATCTTAGTGTGGGCGTATGTTATCGCTAATGGCTGGATTAGTCTTACGAATCTTTAGTTAAAGGCACTCGGCTAGCCTTGTGGCGGCTTCAGTGCATTGCTCGATAGGGGCAACAAGGGCCAGCCTGATGTGCTGATCACCCGGGTTGATCTTACCTACCGGCCTTGATAAATAGCTGCCGGGCAAAACGCTGATGTTTTTTTGTTCAAGCAGCGTGCAAGTGAACTGTGTGTCTGATAGCTTGAGCTTTGGCCATAGAAAAAAGCC
>JALZUX010000594.1 GCA_023301405.1 Granulosicoccaceae bacterium
ATTGTGTTGTTGCCAGCTCCAGACAACAGTAGGCCTTGCCAGCTACCAGCACTGGAGTCCAGACCGGTTAGTAATATAGGGCTATCGGCTGTGCCTTGGAAACTCAATGTGCCGCTAACATCAAAAACGGAGTTGGGAAGTATTATCATTTCGACGCCCGCCTCAATGGTGAGGGGGGCGTTGTTTATTAGCATGCCACCTGACCGAATTGGAATGCCAGGGTTGGCAATAACCACAGGTACACTAAGGTTGTTCCGTGGTACGTCTATCCAATCAGTGTCATTGCCGCTGAAATTTGATGACCCGGAAATAGCATTGAGTAGATTAAGATTGAAACTTGCAGATACTCTATTCTGCGTTATCCGGTTATTTTGAAAGGACTCCAGCAAAATACCCTGGGATTGGCCAAGAATCCCGAAGTTATCATTTAGTCTGATTACTGAGTTTTCAATTCGAAGTCTGGTTCTTTCAGCCACAGAGGCGTTTATCTGCACGGCTCCTTCTAGTTCTCCACCACCGGCGAACTGTATTAACGTATGGCGCAGTAAGTTAGCGGTGTTGTTTGTGCGGTTGAATTGAATTCCATCCCAATAGCCGGGGGCGCTGAGTAGGCCGGTTAATATTACGGGTGATGTTGCGGTACCGTCAGCGGTCAGTGCGGCATTTTGACTGATCACTAATTTTACACCGGCGCCAAACTTTAGTGTTACGCCTTCTGACAAAGTCAGTTTGGTGAACGGCGCAAGTGTAATTGATTCAGCAACAACGTAGCACCCTGCCATTAGTGTGCGGTTCTGCTCTACATCGCTTTGTTGCAAGTTTTGATCGCAGGTTAGTGCGTCGATATCAGGCAGGTTCAATAAAATGTCTGAATTTGTATTGTCGGTTACTGAGCCTCCTGCACGTACGCACAATACCTCACTAAATGGCGACTCGTTATCGCTGGCGTCTAAGGCGGACACCTGGTAGCAAAACGTTTGTCCATTAGTAACTGTGGTGTCTAGTGCTATTGTACTGGTGGTTTTTACCAGCAGCTGCAAATTGTTTGGTGTAGTGCCTCGATACAAATTAAATGCTACTACATCAGCGACATTGCTTTGCCCCCATATTAATTCAATGCGATTATTGGTATTTCCAAGTAGAGATAATCGAGTGGGCGCTTGCGGTGCCTGTGTATCGATTGAGCCAAGTGTTTCACCAATAACGTCTGATGACCCGGGCGATCGATTGCCAGCCGCATCAAAAGCGAAAATGCTGTAAGTGTACTGTCGGCCAGTTTCCAGGTCGGTATCAGAGTAGACCGGGTAGGGTGTTGTGGCGATAGGACTGCCGTCTCGCCAAATTTGATAACCCTGTACTGCCGTATCATCAACAGCGGGCTCCCAGATCAATACTAGTTCGTCAAGCAGGCTACCGATGGCTCTGACTGAAGTAGGTGCGCTGGGCGGCGTGTTGTCTAATTGGCCGAAATCTGCGTTCAGCTCGAGATCAGAGCGTGTTTGGCTTTGAGTGCCAGAAGTCGGGTCAGTTAATAGCAGGTTTACAATGCCGTTGTTTATCAGTGCCGGGTTGTTGTCTAGGAAATTATCAATCCCTTGGTCGTCAGCCGCGAAATCTCCGGTTAACACCTGTTGGGCTTCAATGTTATAGGACAAAAAAACCAGATCAACAATTGCAAATAATTGCTCAGCAATAATATTGAATTCAGCCTGTGTGGGCAGCGTATCAAAGCGGTTGTTGCTGTCAAAGGTGCTATCCAGATCAATAGCCCTTACCGCAAACCAGTTTCTTAATATGACGTCACTGTAGCTATTGATGTTGCTGCTGCCATCGCCAAAAGCTATTCCGTATAACGAAGTGCCACTGGTTAGCGTGGCCTGTAAAACCCACGGCCCGGTTCCGGCAGCTGATTCGGTTGCAAATCGGTTACCCGCACTCAGCGTGACTCTAAAGTTTTCACCGCTGCCGGCTTTGACTTTAATGGCGTTGTTGGCTAGAGCGTTGGGAGAGCTGGCTGTGCCCTTGAATTTTCCGGTGCCAATGATACCGCCTTCATCATTTGGCTCCGAACCGCTGCAACCCGCGATGAATAACGTGATTGTTAGAATGGCAGCGCGCAGTAGCAACGTTGCGTGTTCAGCTGCAAGTGTTTTAAATAAAAGTGTAATGACAGACATGGGCTTAATCATTTTTTATTGCTGCTTGACTGGTCGTCTGGTTGATCTTCTTCGAAATAATAAATGCCAAAGCCTACTCGTTTAAGATTCTGTGGTTTATTGGATGATTTTGTTTTTTTTCGGCGTGCGAGATATGAATTTAATTCTTCGACAAACGGAGCAGCTTTTTCTGATGAGTGAGTGCGGAAGCTTTGTGCTAGTTCTTCGCTGATGTGCGAGTATACGACTTGACGCTGAAATCTTCTGTCATCTTTTGCGGCGTCAATATTAAAAACAGCTGAATTGAACAGATCAGAAACACTTGTTGCAATGATTCTGAACTGCTCAAGTTCATCTTCGCGTGGTACGTAGGCACTGTTGACCAGTTTTACCAGGTGCTCATTTGGCTGTTCGGTTACGCCAATGAGGTTAAGCTCATCAAGCACAGCGCCATAAGTTATATCGCCACTGTAACGCTTGACCAAGGCGACAAAGCTACCGGCTTCTTTGTTGCCTTTTTTGTTTTTTAACGGTAAATTTTTTGGCTTTTGCTTGGCGTCAAGGAATTCCGGGTCACTCAGCCATCCGTGCACCACGCGCTGTGCGCGATTGGGCTTTAATGGCATTGTAGGTTCGTTGCTGTTTAACGCTTCACGCAACCTGACTACTTCTCTGCGGCTCAAACCGGTCAGTACGGCGGCCCGTGATACCGTCATCTCCTGACCTGGTATGCCATATTCATCGTAGGCGACGTCAACGTAAGTCTGCCGCACTAACTCGGTTGCTTCGGCGTGGGTAACCTCGTGCCGTATTAACAGTCTGATCAATGGTCGCAATATACTTAAAATTGCGCTGGCTATCTGTGTTTTATGTTGTGACTCCAATTCTGATATCCGTGATTATTGACGCGTGAAATAGCACCTGATGTTGGTGAGCCCTTTGATCTACCTATAATGCTTGTCCGATAAGTTGAATTGTAAAAGGCTGAGAAATTTTGGTCAGGTGTTTTGATCGAGTGACGGGATGAAACGCTTTTTTAGCGCCATTGGGTGTGGTGACTAGAAGACAGTGGCAACAATAGTTGATTTGCTGCGCGCCACAGTTGTTCGATTGGTTGATTTTTTATGATAGGATTATATTCCCGTTGTTGGCATGCGAAGAGTATTACATTAGTGCCCTTGAATTCAACCGGTACCAGGTGATTTTTATAATAAAAATAGACGTGCTACACAGACAGAGTGGCTCTAACGCTTCTGGCCAGTGCTGTCGGGCTGAAGGGCTTGGGAAGCACATTGTGGCCATCAGCGCGAATTTCCGCCCTGGTTTTATCATTGATGTAGCCCGATATCAGTAGTACCGGTGTGCTGTAATCTGAATTTCTAAGGTTGCGCACAAAACTTAAACCGTCACTGTCGGGCAGGTGGGTGTCAACGATGAGCAAGTCATAGTTGCCGTCAGCTACGGCTTGGTGGGCGTTTTTCGCGCTGTCTGCGCCACTGGCGTCATAGCCGTAGGTTTTTAAGATCCGCACAGTAACGCGTTGAACGTCAGGGTCATTTTGAACAATCAGTATGCGCTCCTTGCCGCCGAAAGAAAACTGTCCAGATGGCGCGCGTTCCTCGCGTGCTGCAGAGTGGACGGCTGGCAGGTAAATTGTGAATGTCACTCCCTGGCTCGGGTTGTTTTTTACCTGAATCGCTCCACCGACTGCTTCGACGATTTGCCAGCAGGTTGCCAGCCCGATGCCAGTCCCTTCCCCGGGCGGCTTGGTGCTGAAAAAGGGATCGAATACGCGATGAAGGTGTTGATCTGGAATGCCGCAGCCTGAGTCAGTGACTGTTAGTGCCACGGTCTGGTTGATGTCCATTTGTGGGAGATCAATTGTGTGTGCGTCGACTGCAGAGATGGAAATCAGTAGTTCCCCTTGATTCCTCATCGCGGCCCGCGCATTGGCGGTCATGTTTAACAACATCAGTTGCAGATGACCCGGGTCTATGTCTACTTTATCGTTAATGCCGGCTGAACAATTGATGCGAATATTAATTTGCTTACCGGCAGCGCGACTCAACATATCGCTGGCGCCGTTGATGGCGTCTGACAGTCGAATGGTTTTTACTTGTGGCAGGTCTTTTCCCGAGAATGCCAGCAGCGATCGACTGAGATCTGCGGCCCGGTTACAGGCTAAATAGATGTCTGCTTTAAGTTCTTCAAGGTCTACGCTTTTAGGGGTGATGACTTCTGTGGTGGCGCTTACGACAAACAATAGATTGTTGAAGTCATGGGCAACTGAGCCCACGAGATGGGCCATTGCTTCATGTTTTTGAGTTTGTATAAGCTGATCTTGTAGCACCTTGGTTTCGGTTATGTCTTTCACGCCACCAACAAGTTTAGTTAGCTTGCCGTCAATCATGGTGGGGTGTGAATGATCGCGCAGCCAACGTGTTTCGCCATGCTTATTGATGATGCGATATTCATGAATGGTGGGTACCCCGGATTGAAGCTGCTTCCACACTTCCAATCCGCTTTGGAGGTCTTCGGGGTTCATAATGCCTTTCCATCCGCCTTTGGCTTTTAGCTCTGCTGCTGTATAGCCAACCACTCGTTCATAAGAACCGGCAACCGTGTGAGGCACGAAAGGTTCGACAGTCACATCGACTTCGAAAATATAATCAGCGGTTAGTTCGCACAGGCGGAGAAAATGTTGTTCCTGTGTTTTCACTAAATGATCAGTTTGCTTTTGCTTAGTGATATCAGCAGCGATGGCAACAAGGCTTGTAGCCCGACGATTTTTATCGAACTCAATTTGGCCGGTATTTCGAACCCAGCCGGTTTGATTGCCGGGCCGGATGATCGGATGTTCGAACGCAAATTGTCCGCTTTCTTGATCGGCGCTGCTTATTATTTGGGCTTGCAGGTTGTCGCTGATTGAAAGCGGCAGCATTGCCGATAAAGCCGCGACGTTGTCAGGGAAGTTTTCAGGCTCGACACCGTAGATTTCGCCAAGTTGCGAGGACCAGCGAATTTTATCCGCCCGCAGGTCCCAACTCCAAATACCGAATCCAGAGCCGTCGATTGCCCAGCGTAACTCGCTTGCTGTGAATCGATCCAGCATTTTTCTGTTATGTGCCCTTTGACTGATTGGTTGTTAACTGTCTAGGTGACTAGTAAACATAGCTAGCTCAAGTTGTTCTAACATTTTGGGTTAGCTAGATCAAGTCAAATAGTGTAGCAGAGCAGATGCTGGTATAAGCGGGTAGTGAGCGTTACAGAGGTGGCTTCAATGGGTCCATAGGTGCTGATTAGTCATTTGCTGCGTGAATCGTCATGTAGCGAAGTATTCATGACCAGGTGATTACCAAATAGGATCCTGTTTAGCCGGGATATATGGCGGCTTATAGACTTGCATCACGTTAGACTGGGCTAGAAGCGATACTTTAGCAGTCACGTTTGAGAGCAAGGAAATTTCTGTGTGACCTTGGGAGATTTAATTAAAAAATTGATTAAGAGCTATATCTAGCACCTTATTGAATCTGAGGGTGATGACAATTTCAGAGAGAATGAGTAAGCGGGGGTGATTGCCCTGTATCCGTATTTTTGACGTATTTAAAGAGGAAAAGTACGTTAGGCGGCAGCGACAATTGGATTGCCCATGAGTTTATTTAATGCTTCCGAAAACTCCTTTGGCTGAAGTTTAGTGAGATACCCATCGACGCCAACTTCCTTCCCCATGATCTTTGATTGCTCGGCTGACAATGATGAATGCATCATCACTGGTATGCCGTCAAATCTTCTATCCTCCTTTATCTTACGGGTCAATACGTAGCCATCCATGATTGGCATCTCAATGTCGGTGATGATCGCGTTCAGCGTGTCTGATAATGGTTTGCCTGCTGCTTCGGCTTCCTGTGCTTGTAAGTCGAGCATTGCCAGCGCCTCCTGACCGTCTTTGGCGCAACTGTACTCAATACCCATGTTTTCAAGCATATTTCCAACTTGCTTTCGCGC
>JALZUX010000595.1 GCA_023301405.1 Granulosicoccaceae bacterium
GCCGGACAGGAGGTGGCGAGGCATTTCTTTCTGGCCGGAGCCGCCGCCGGCACCATCGCCAAAACCATTTCTGCCTACGATATGCAGTTTTCTGACTCTATCTATGGGGTACAATCTGGCGGACGCTACGTCAGTAAACCACGCGTTGAAGCTATGCTTGAGAAAGAATTCAATCTGGTGGTTGACCGGGTGAGCAACTCCCGACCTAGTAACTCGCGATTCTTTTCCTATGCGGCCACTGTTTCTGCAAAAAGCTTCAAACGCAAAAATGAATGCCATGCCTGGTGTGGTGTGCGGGTGCAAATGTATCCCGGTGCAGAGCCTTCCGACATCATTGTGCACGTGCGTATGCGTGATCCTGAAGCCGAAGCACAACAAGAGGCATTGGGGATAGTTGGCGTGAACCTAATCTACGGTGCTTTCTATTACTACGAAGACCCGAAAATGCTGGTCAACTCACTGTCTGATAATCTTGTTGATTCACGCATCGAGATTGATTCGATCTATTTCCGCGGGCCTTTTTTCGAAGAGCTAGACAGCAGAACTATTAACCTGCACCTAATACGCAGCAGGAAAACACACGCCATAATGATTAACTCCGATGGCAACGTGGTGGTACCCGCTGAAACGCTGTACAAGAAAAACGTGCTCACTATCCGAGGCTCATTTAAACCAGTCACCAAGCTTAACGTCGACATGATTGATCAAGGTCACCAGGCGTTTTGCAAATTGCCTGATGTGAATGCCGACAACACCATGGTACTTGCCGAGATATCAATAAACGACTGGCTTGGTAATGACCTACAAGCCACCGAAGAAGATCTGGCGGTACGAATAAGGCTACTTAATTCACTGGGCTACAACGTGATGGTGTCAGATTACACCCGCTACTTTTCATTGCGTGCTTACTTCCGTCAATACACTGATCGTCAAATTGGTATTGTGCTGGGCATGATCAACATGCGGCAGATTTTCGATGAAGATCGCTACAATACGGTAGAGGGCGGAATTCTCGAAGCATTCGGCAAACTGTTTCCAGATAATACCCGGCTTTTTGTCTACCCTGAAATACGTAAATCCGGTGATCTAAGCGATCTGGCAACGCTTGATGTCGCCGAAAACCTTAAATATCTCTATCGCCATTTACTGGAAAATAATTTCATCTGCGGCATCGAAGCAAGTAACAGCGATTATCTGAAAATCTACTCCAGAGATATCCTTTGCAAATTACCGCAAGGTGCCGGCGACTGGGAAAGCAATGTTCCAGATGAAGTCGTCACAGCCATTACTGATGAGCGTTTGTTCGGGTATAAGAAAGCGGCGTAATGCGCACCGTACTTCGGCTGCGACAAGAAAAGCAAAGAGTTGGCTATTGGGGCGTCCCCCTATCGGGGCGTCGCTCTTAATATGAGCTTTATGCATTGCTAAGGTAAGCGGCCGGAACTGCTGTTGCGGGCAATCAGCCCCGCGGGGCCAACGGAATGTTAAGACTTTTGTTTTTCTTTTGATCGCCCCGGGGGTCTTGCAAAAAAACTTCCATACTCCTTGCTTTATCCGCTAAGGACGCTCTGCTTGTCATCCCTCTACACAAAACCCCAACACTGGTTTAGTGCTCACTCGGAAAAAGCACACGGCTAAGGTTGTCTTGAACGCGTGAGTTTCTGCCCGCTGCAGGCAGGCAGATCAGAAGCAAGACTAACGCTATTTCAGGGCTTTTTTGTGCCACACAAATCAGTGGATCACTTCGGACTCACCACCACTTGACCGAAAAATTGCCTCGACATCAATGCTATCAAATACATTCTTGGAATTACAAAACTCACAAATAATTTCAATCTTGCCTTCGCTGGCTAATATGTCAATCGCCTCATCGTGGCCAAGGCCCTCAATAAGAGCCGCTGTTCTTTCACGTGAGCAGCCACAGGCGAAGCGCAGTGGCTCAGAGTCAAAAAGCAGGACCTCATCTTCACTAAACACTTTACCTAGTAAATCTGCAACGTCGGTGTTGTAGAGTTCTTCGCTGGTGATAGTGCCCGCCATTAGCGTAACCCGCTGCCATTCATCTGCTTTTGTGTCATCACTAGTGTTTTTTTCGTCGGGGAGTTGCTGCAACAGCAATCCGGCTGCCTGCTCACCATCGCAGTCCAACCACAACTGCGTCGGCAGCTGCTCAGAGTTATGAAAGTAATTACCCAGGGCGTCTTGAAGTTTTTCCCCTACCGCCTCGACCACCCCTTGATAGACCTCTCCCTGCTTGCCGCTTTCTATCTGAATGGTAAGAGTTGCATCCCCAAAAATGTCACTTAGCGGTGATTCCGGTGGTTCAGCTTTCCATTGTGCCAACCCTCGTTGGCCGCCGTCGGCACTTGCCTGTACAACCAATAGATTGACTGGCCCTGTGCCACGCGCTTGCAGAGTCATTTTTCCGGTGAACTTTATTGTAGATGCTAACAATGGCATCGCCGCCATAGCGTGCCCAAGGACTTGTCGCACCTTGTCCGGGTATTCTGCCCGACGCAATGTTTCTTTCCAGGTCTCATCCAGGCGTACCAACACACCCCGGACGTTTGCTTTTTCCAATAAAAAGCGGTATCTGATATCTTTATCAACCATAAATTATTTTACGTTCAGAGAATTGACGAATTTGAGAATCCTACATTATACGCTGGTAATTGTGTGCAGCTTCGCAACATGTTTGTTTCTAGCCTGGAAACTCATGCAGCCATTTGACTATGGTTACAGCTTTTTTTACAAGCAACTGGATATTGCCAGCCATATCCAGAAGTTTGCACCACAAAACCGCCAAGGCAAAACCGGTTTTGAAAATACCAGCGCCGAAAAACACCACCAACTTTTTAGCGAAATTTGCACCGCTATCAACCATGGTGGTGACGGCCTGCGACAACTGAGCTACAAGGCGAGTGAAAACGCCCAACCCCAGTTGCTATTAACAGACCCCGAGGCGGTACATTTGCAAGATGTTGCTAACCTGATCGATCTAATGATGCCCGTTGGCTGGGGTGCACTTGGTCTATTGATTCTTCTGATAATATTCGCCCGCATGGCAAAATATCAACTGCCTACTCTGGGCTATTCCGTGATGACGCTGATCGCAATTTCGCTGTTACTGATGATTATCATGGTGATCATCGGTCCTCACGAAATATTCAAAAGCTTGCATGAAATGGTCTTCCCCGATGAGCACCAATGGTTTTTCTACTATCAGGATTCACTGATGACAACCCTGATGAAAGCCCCCGACATATTTTTTGCAATCGCCGCCGTCTGGGCAGTTTTATCGGCCGTCATTTATTTGCTTATTGCCGCCCTGTTGAAGCTGCTTAGCCCGACAATTAACCCGAGTCACTCATAGAAAACAGACATACATAGCCTTAGCTGCGAGTACAGCCAAGCACTTTGAAATATAAAATTAACCCGCAACACAGCCCATGTTTTGCTTTGGCCTCAGGCCTTACAAAACATGGGGCTCTGTCGCCGCCCGGGGCAAAGGTCATAAGAGTGTAAAATTGACAAGCAGATATTTCGATCAATGGAGTCAAGTGGTTGTCCTTCACTTAACAGGATTTAGTCGTAATACCTAGCTTAAAGACAGCGTCCACAGTACATCCCTGCGCCCGGACAGCCACACTACGATCACCCAACTAAGCAGTTCATCGCGCCGGCTTCAGTCGTAACAAACCACGCACAACGATGTCAGAAAGCTTCTGACTGAACCATCGCTGGCCCACAAACACGCTGATCGCCGTTGTGATTCAACTCACAAATTCATCAAATGCTAGACCAGTAAAAAAACCAAACGCAGGATCCTTGGCAGCCGCAGTCACCACGTGGCGCAATAATTGAACACCTTCTGTTAATAACTGAATGTGGACTGCCACGCTTCATGAATACCCGGAATACTTCTATTTCTCAAATTGATCTTGCCAGCGTAAATCTGACTGTTGCTGACATCGCTCCGGCAGCAGGCTTGTCAGATAAATACGATGATGCAATTTTTGCTTTGTGTGCAACTGACTTTGCTATCGATGGCCTAACCAACAGCCTGGAAAGGTTTTGTCACCAATTGCGCCATGCCGCCGATGCCGACACCGTCTATGTCTGCGACAGGGCAACCTTGCGGATACGAGCGACAACATCAGCATCTGGCGATGTTAAGAACGCCGACACCTGTGATATTCACTCAGCGCTAACAAGCATGATCAGCGATCTGGAAAACTGCACCAAGCCATTGCAGTTGCCTGAAATCCGCGTTTTTCCAGACGAAAAAAAGATGAAGTTCAGTGCCATTCCACTCGGGGAAAACCATCATCAGCTAGC
>JALZUX010000596.1 GCA_023301405.1 Granulosicoccaceae bacterium
TCAAGCGTCAAGCGTCCCATTTTTGCACTATCACTGCTAAGTGGCGAATCTCCATGAATAATGCAGACTAGATTATTAAAGACATGTTGAAAGGCAGGCCCTTAGCACGGTCTCGCTCGGTAGGTCCTTACGCCCTGTATCCAGGACATCTTTTCGTGTAATTCAAACGCTATCCAATCGACAAATTTAGGATGTTCATCTAAAAATTGCGAAATAGCTTTGAGTTCTTTACCGATCTCATGATCTTGGTAAATTTTGAATATACCAGCTGGGTAAGTGGGTGTTTTTCTCTATGTTGTCTCCAGTGTTTTTGTTATTCTGCGATCTTCAATAGCTTGGAACTAAGACACCAAAGTTCATCGGAGTTTTCCACTTCTACCTGTTCAGGTTCTCTAATTCTAACAATTCATTACCGTTTGTGAACGCGAACGCGCTGACTAACGAATAATTGATGACTCCTTAGCAAGTGAGAACAGGGGCAATATTGGCTTACGACGCGCTAGACTCCCGTCGCCCCATGACACATACCCCTTCTCAAGCATTGCGTTAAATGTTAGCAACTCAACTACAGTAACTTGCACCAAGAATCTGGCCGTTATCTCTATCCTGTACAAACACAGCACAGCCGGTATTACTCTTTAACAACGCAGGGACATCAATATTCGTTGTCCCACCACCAGACCGCCAATCAGCAATCGGTGTTAACTCGCGCACCACATGATGGTTGCGCATGGTTTTACCGTGATTCTCGCCACGAGCAACTTCCGTCACCGTTTCACGATTAAACACCGCAAGCCAGACCAATGCGTTTGCATCAAAGTCACCAGCGATATCCACTTTGACATTTTGGCTGTCAATCTGTGCGGTTAATTGAAGTGGCGGCACCCCAACTTTCAGCGCCTTGTTTACTGCACCACGTCTAGTCCCGACCTGGGCAGTGGTGCCGTTCACTACCATTTGCGGTGTATAAACACCCTGATTGCCTTTCAACGGGTAACTATTGTATTGCCTCTGACGGGTAGTAAAAGCCGCTGATGAGAATGGATCTTTCCAAGTACCGGCCGCACCGTAATTTAAGTCATCCCAATAATCAACATGATATTCAAGCGCGACAACATCAGGATTTTTTTCAATAAGCTCTGCAAGGTGTTCATCTGCAGGAGGGCATGAATAACAGCCCTGAGACGTAAACAACTCAACTAGCGGTGCACTACTGACTGCACTCACAGGAAGCAGAAATATTCCGGTGAACAGTGATAATATGCGGTATTTCAAGCGGATTCTCCAAAACTTACGAGTGACTCAATATGGCCAATGCAATTCGAATTCATACGCCGGGCGGTGCCGACGTTCTTCAATACGAAACCTATAACTCTGGACACCCCGGTAACGGAGAAGTTCGCCTTGAACAACATGCTGTCGGCCTAAACTTTATTGATGTGTATCACCGCACGGGGCTTTACCCGATCGCCGACAAGCCATTTATTCCCGGCTTAGAGGCTGCCGGCATAGTGGTAGAATTGGGCCCGGGGGTCAGCGAGTTAGCAGTGGGTGATCGCGTGGCCTATGCAGGGTTGCCAATCGGCGCCTACTGCGATGAAAGAATTATTCCTGCCCACCGCCTGGTCAAACTACCAGATGACATCAGCTTTGAAACCGGTGCTGCAATGATGCTTCAAGGAATGACTGTTCAGTACCTAATACGTAGCACCTACCATGTGAAGGCAGGTGATACGGTACTGTTTCATGCCGCAGCAGGTGGCGTAGGCGCCATTGCATGTCAGTGGCTTAATCACCTAGGCGCAACAATAATCGGTACTGTAGGGTCAGAAGAAAAAGCCAAGCTTGCCCAACAAAACGGCTGCCACCACACTGTGCTTTATCGCGAAGAAAGCCTGGTTGAACGAGTCAAAGAAATAACCCAAGGCGCAGGTGTGCCGGTGGTCTACGATTCAGTCGGCAAAGACACATACGAAGCATCACTAGACTGTTTATCACCACTGGGTATGATGGTTAATTTTGGCAGCGCATCAGGGCCAGTCGAAAGCGTTAGCCCCACACTGCTAGCGGGCAAAGGCTCATTGTTTTTTACCCGTCCTACACTAATGACCTACACCGCCAAAAGAGAAGATTTACTGGCATCAGCGAACGACTTGATTAGCGTGATCAGTTCAGGAGCAGTTAAAATATCTGTTAATCAAACCTATGAATTAAAAAATGCACAACAAGCCCACGAAGACTTAGAATCGCGAAAAACTACCGGCTCGACCATCCTTACGGTATGACATCAGTAGTAGAAAAACTCGCAAGAGCAGGTCAATGAACTGCTCTTTGTTGGTTTCTACCTTCGCCCCTAAAATAGCAGCACAACCAGTGAACATGTGACACGATAATCCAACATATTAGCGCTAGTCAAAGGGCACTTTTCTCGCCTATGGCGATGTCGTTGGTGCTCAAATACCCGTTTAGGCTTCGCGATGACTTCCACCTCATGAACACGACTCGCACACACACTTTGCATAGTCATGAACCCTGTATTTCTAGAGTGATAATAAGTAAATTTTACAAAACCGCTTACCTACTCAAGTGTTTTAACTATTCACAGATATGTGCAGGCCAGATTGTTATTTTCCCAACTGAATAAGCTAGGTTAATTGCGGCCCACTGCTGCGGGGCTATCGAGTTATCTGCAAATAGGTTTCAGCGTAATTCGCACCCAGTGTACGCAAGCTTTCCGCGGTGAAGTGAACCTGAACATCGTCATAGGTAGCTAACCCTTCACCTTCAACACAGGCGGTCCAAGGGTCACTATTTCTGTTCAATGCCATCAGTCGGGCATTTATCGGCGATTGTGCAGTTTCTCCACAAATGAAAGGCTTGCCATGATCAAACCAGGACTCGTTACGAAAATTATCGATTAACTTCCACAATTTGTTACTGTAATAATTATCGTCGATGTCGAGTCCTGCGAGGTCAGCATCTGAGGACCCGTTCTTTACCCAATCGGTTTCCCCTTGATGCCACAAAATCCCATCATATTGACTCTTCTGAGGCAGTTCATTCAAAGCCGCCAATGCTTTAGTGCGAATTTTATTGTAAAAATAATTATCCGAATCCCAATGACTTATTCCTTCACCTGGCGCGGTTACTAAGACGATCCCCACAACACGATCAGTGCGCATTGATGCCACATTCTTACCAAAATGGAACGCAAAATTATTGTGCGGATCAGTGTCTATAGCGGTGCGTGGGTGCCAGCCTAGATCCCACACTTGCCGTAAGCTGGCTAGCTGCCAACCGTTTTCAGTGTAGGCGTAGAAACGATCCACTGGACTGTCGAGATTTTCATCAAACGCTGTCAGGGACCCCAACGCATTAGATTGTCCGGTCACCAGCACTAAATCAGTAATTGAGGCCGGACCTGTCAATGCAGCCGCAATGGTTTGATCAGAGCCCTTATCGCTGTCAATGTCACTGTCACTGTCAATCTCAGCCTGCGTCTCTGTCGGTGCCTCTTCAGGCGCAATATCTCCAATCGAGACTGTGATTTCCCGTCCGTCGGGAAGGTCAGGAATGACCTCAACCGGACTACCTTCGCTGCCGCAAGCCGCGACCAAAAACACACTCAAGCAAATGCCCAAGCTACAAAGCTGACTAGCGACTCTTTTGCCTAATAACATTGGATATGGCTCTATCTCTGGAACGTCCGACAGTGTGTCATAAACTGAACACCAAATCTGAGAAGGCCATCAGTATTCTATCACTTCGTTGCAGTTTATAAATTAAAAGGAATTTGAAAAATTCAACTAATAGTTTAATATTTCCAAATACTTATCTGAATATCTAGCACCCAGAATACGCAGTGACTTTGCGGAAAAGTGAATGTCATCTCCGACTGTAACTAAATCGTTAGAACTTGCGCATGCGGTGTTCCAGACAGTGTCTGAGTTAAGTCCAGCCAAGCGCTTATTCACCGGTGAATTATAGGTTTCGCCGCAAATAAAAGGTGCACTGTTTTTGACCCAACTTTCACCGCGAAAGTTCCAGATTAAGCCGTTGAGCTTATCGCCATAATAGTCAGTGTCATTGTAATCAGATTCGCCTTGATGCCACAAAATTGCATCGACTTGATGCTTGTGCGGCAACGCGCTCAGCGCCCGTCCCACCTTTTGTTGAATAGTCGAGTAAAAAGGCTGCCCCTTATCCCAATTTGCTATGGGTGCTCCCGGTGCAGTAACTAGAACAAATCCCACAACACGCTTTGGATCCTTCAACACCACATTTTTGGCAAAATGGAAGGCAAAGTTATTCGCAGGATTGTTGGCAATGTCGGCTCGCGGGTACCAGTTTCGATCCCAAATCTGCCGCAAACTGGCGATACTCCAGCCGGTCTCGGTATAAGCGTAAACCCGCTTTACGGGCGAATCCAGATTTTCGTCAAAGGATTGCGTCTCATAAATCGCCGTCTCGGCACCCAGAGCATTGGATTGACCAGTCACCAGCACCAGGTCAGTGATGCTGCGCCCACCATCACCATGGTTGAAAGTTGTGCACACAATACTGTTTTCCCAGCCAAAACCATCTGAATCAGTGTCAAACCTTTGGTCACTGCAAGCCGGTGCATCAATCGGATATTTTTCCTCGGTTACGTTAGCGGTTGGCGATATTGCTACACAACTGCCGCCGTTTTCCCAGCCATAGCCGTCGCCGTCCGGGTCAGAATCTGTTAATTGACAATTTATTCTGCCGGGAGTTTCCGCTACCACACAGGATTGACCGTTTTCCCAACCGTAGCCGTCACCATCTGAATCGCTATCGTTACGTGTGCAGTATTTCGTTTG
>JALZUX010000597.1 GCA_023301405.1 Granulosicoccaceae bacterium
CATCTAACACAGCAGCCCCGCAGGGACACCATCTAACACAGCAGCCCCCGGCAAGGTCCCGCCGAAGGCGACACCTAAACAACAGCCCCGCAGGGACAACACCTAACACAACAGCCCCCCGCAGGGAAACCAATTCAACCTACATGCTCCCCTTCATCGACTTCATCACAATAGACCGATCAATCTCACCACAAATAACCCCGTGCTCATCAACAACAGGAAGCGCATGATCAGTATCCGCAACAATATCAATCAAAGCATCAATTTTTGCAGTCACCGACACACTAGGCTCATCAGGCCTTAGCACTTCGCGACTGCACGAGCGCATCACTTTGCCTGCAGTCAACACCTTATAACGCGGGACATCTTCGGTAAAATCTGCCACGTATTTATCAACCGGATTGGCTACAATTTCTTCTGATGTACCCATCTGCGACACCGCACCATCACGCATTATCATGATGTTGTCACCCATCTTTATCGCTTCAAGGAAATCATGTGTAATGAACACCATGGTTTTTTTTAAACGCGATTGTAGATCTAAAAGCTCGTCTTGCATTTCACGACGTATCAGTGGATCAAGCGCCGAGAAAGGCTCATCAAATAACAGTATTTCAGGCTCTACTGCCATTGCCCGTGCCAGCCCGACTCGCTGTTGCATACCACCGGATAACTCACGCGGGTAGTGCTCTGCCCAGCCATCCAAACCGACCAGATCGATGAACTCCATGGCTTTCTCAAGCCGTTGTTTGCGGCCTTCACCACGAACTTCCAAACCGTAAGCCACGTTGTCTAATACCGTGCGATGAGGAAATAAGCCAAAATGCTGAAACACCATTGCCATCTTGTTGCGTCGCAATTTCTGCAACTCGCGCTGTGAGACGGCGGTGACGTCCCGGTTGTCGATAAGCACTTGGCCGTCGGTGGGATCAATCAGACGGGACAAACACCTGACTAGCGTAGATTTACCAGAGCCAGACAACCCCATCACTACAAAGGTCTCACCTTCGGCGACTGAAAATGATACGTCTTTCACCGCCACCACATGGCCCGTCGATTGTTGGATTTCAGTGCGGGATTGGGATCGATCGATCTCCGCTAGCGTGCGCTCGGGGTGGGGGCCGAACAGCTTCCAGATTGAATTACAACGGATTTTTGGCTCTGCTGCCATTCAGGATTCTCGCGGTACTTTAAAATTTTCGGAGCACAATGAAACAACATGACCAGCAACGTTGCAACCGAAGAATCGGCCAATGGTCGCTTTGTGCCGCTTTAAACTGATGCAAATCAGCGCTTGCAAAGAATAGGCAAAAGCTTATCCCATCACTCCAAAACAGGCCTCACACCCCAACACGACACGACCGGCACTTGAATGATTGCGGTCAGGCTCGTACTATCTACGGCCCGTTTTAGCTAACAGAACACTTGATCAAATCAATAGCGTAATCACCAGCCAGTCCGCCGCGCCACTAAAGCAGGGGCTGATTTCCTTTCGAAGCCATGACCTGACCATTGCGGTTTTTAGCTTGATCGGGCTAGTGCTGTCATTGTTAGTATACAAAGCAACTTCCAACACATTCACTTTTCCGCAGTTCATTATCAACGCCTTTCCCTTTGCCGACTGGATTAACGAAGGCCAGCTGTGGCTTGAAGCCAATATCAAAGTCTATACCCGCGCCGTTGCTGAAGCCGTCAAAATACCGCTTGAATGGCTAGAAGAAACACTGTGGGAATTACCCTGGGTATTTGTTCTGTTGTTACTTGTGCTTCCGGCACTTGCCTACGGCGGCTTGCGTTTGGCACTGGTGACTTTTTTAGGCGTAACGTTCTGGGGCATGGTCGACATGTGGTACGACGCCATGTCTACCCTAAGCCTAATGGCAGTGTCGGTAACTTTTTCAGCAATTTTAGGGGTATCACTTGGCATTGTTGCCTCACAGAGCGATCGCTTTGAATCATTTCTCCGCCCCATACTAGACACCATGCAAACCATGCCGGCGTTTGTTTATCTTATACCGGCGATATTTTTCTTTGGCGTTGGTGCTACCCCTGCAGCCATGGCCGTCATTATTTATGCATTGCCACCAGCAGTCAGACTAACAAACCTTGGTATACGCCAGGTACCCGCTACCATGGTAGAGGCCGCTCAAAGCTATGGCTCAAGCAGGCTGCAAATGCTGGTAAAGGTAAAGCTTCCACAAGCCCTACCCTCTATTATGCTTGGCGTTAACCAAACCATTATGATGGCACTTGGCTTAGCGGTCCTCGCCGTTTTTATAGGTGGTGGCGGTCTGGGCGAACAAGTCTGGAAAGCACTAACACGCTTGAAAGTCGGCTGGGCATTCGAGGGCGGTATATGCATTGTGTTTATGGCCATAATTTTTGACCGGCTAAGCTATGCAATAAGTGGAGTAACAACAGACAAAACCAACCGTACCAATGCACAAAACCGCTTTCACCTGCTGCCGCAAAAGTGGGATAAAAACCCGCTGGCACTGACCATTGAGCGCCCCATACAACTGTTGTGGAATATACTGGGCCAAGTCGGCATCGCGCTGACACAAACGATAACATGGCCACTAAAACTATTATCACGCGCTACTTACAAGTGGTTTAACAACCGGCCTTTTCTGGTAGCCAGTGGCTTATTATTGCTAGTAGTTTACTTTCTTGCCAACTCCTTTACATGGATGAACACATTCCCAAGTAACTGGGAGTTTTCTATCCGTGAACCCATCGACTACGCGATCAACTGGTTAACCATAAACCCCACATTTATTGGTATCACCAAATTTATTCGCAGCACTGTCTTTCTATACCTCCTTGACCCACTTGACTCATTCTTAAGCGGCTTGCCCTGGTGGTACGTGATGGGACTGCTGGGCGTTATAGTGTACTTTTCAGTGGGCCTACGGTTCGCCATCACCACCGTAGCGTTTCTATTTTTTATGGCGGCGACCGGCCTGTGGGAAGAATCAATGTTCACCTTGGCTGGTACTTCAGTATCTGTTTCTATTTGCTTGCTGCTTGGCGTGCCAATAGGAATTCTGGCTGCCTATTCACGAACAGTGAATGCTGTCGTCAACCCGATACTCGACGCCATGCAAACCCTACCCGCTTTTGTCTACTTGATACCGGCACTGTTTTTCTTTGGTGGCAACAAAACCACCGCCATTATTGCCACGGTAATTTATGCCATCCCACCAGTCATAAAGCTGACCTCACTCGGGCTAAAGCAACTGCCCGCAGAAATAGATGAAGTCGCAAAGTCATACGGGTCTTCCACTTTACAAACCCTGATCAAAGTTAAGTTACCGATGGCATCCCCGTCGATCATGCTCGGCCTGAATCAGGCGGTCGTATTTGCGCTTGCCATGCAAGCCATTACCCCACTGGTGGCCGGTCAAGGGCTAGGCAAGGAAGTCTTCGACGCCATGAATCGCGCCGACATGGGCAAAGGGCTTGCGGCGGGGATCGGCATTGTATTGCTAACGATCGTGCTCGATCGCTTAACGCAGGGATGGACACGAAACCAACGAAAGGCCCTTGGCTTATAAATCCAATGTATTTGCGAAAACGTTCAAATAAATCCGCAACTCATGCCACCAAATTCGGCCACCAAATGCGGCCACCTGTATCGACAGCCAGACCACTAGATGTTCTACTTTATCTACGCCGGACAGAACATCAGACCCATTCACCATCCGGCCCTGGCTATTGTCAGGTAAACGCTCTTATCAAAGGATACATAATGAAATTTAAAAAACACATCATATCAGCCGCAACCACAAGCACGCTGGTACTGGGCTTATCGCTTACAGCCCCTGCCTCTGCAGGCCTGTTAAAAGCAGCCGTTGCTGACTGGACCGGCGGCGCCGTCATGTGCGAAATTATCCACCAGATCGTTGAAAACGAAATGGGCCACAAAGTAAAACGCATTGTGATGCCTTCAGGCCCCAATGTTCAAGCAGGAATACGCGCCGGCGATATCGACTACGCCTGCGAAAACTGGCCTTCGTACAATGCCAACAACGCCACCAATATTAAAGAGTACGGTGGTGACGGATCAGTAGCCAAGCTTGCTGATTCCGGTGTCGTTGGAGTATCTGGTTACTATGTACCGCGTTACATGGTTGAAGGCGCTGATGCACCAGCTCCTGAACTAAAGACCTGGGAGAACATGAACCAATACGCTGATCTTTTCAAAACACTTGAAAGCGGTGACAAAGGGCGTTTGATCGGTTGCCCAGTCGCCGCATGGGAATGTGCAGACACAGAACGCGCTGAAAAACTCGGCTTAAACTATGCCGTCACTGAACTAGGTTCAGAAGCCGCACATTGGGCCGAGATGCAAGCCGCATTCAAACGCAAAGAAGCATTTATCGCCTACGCATGGGAACCACATTGGATACACGCAGCACTTGATCTGGTCCCTGTAGAACTTCCTCCACACTCTGACACTGACTGGCCCGCAACAGGCTGGGCAAACGACGTTACCTTCAACTATGGCAGCCCTAAGCTTGCCGAAGAGAATCCTGAAGTTGCAGAGCTGATCAGCAACTTCAGACTCACTAATGATATGCAAGCGCCTCTGATTCTTGCTGTTGATGTTGATGGTAAGGACGTGGAAGATGTTGTTGTTGAATGGATGGCAGCGAATGAAGATACCTGGAAGGCGTGGTTACCGAAGTAAGGGGGTAACTTAGTTTTTTATGGTGAGAGCCGCGATTATTATCGCGGCTTTTTTTTGGTTTTATTTTGGTTTTTTGTTGTGTTAGGTGGTGTCCCTGCGGGGCTGCTGTTTTAGATGGTGTCCCTGCGGGGCTTGTTTTGTTAGATGGTGTCCCTGCCGGGGGCTGCTATTTTAGATGGTGTCCCTGCGGGGCTGCTGTCTAGGTGTCGCCTTCCGCTGGACCTGGCCGGGGGCTGCTGTGTTAGATGGTGTCCCTGCGGGGCTGCTGTC
>JALZUX010000598.1 GCA_023301405.1 Granulosicoccaceae bacterium
TTGGTTTCCAGTCAGTTTTTTGCGGCTGGTGGTAACCTAGGCGCGTTGCTATTTTAACAATCACCACTGTATGAACGTAATATTATACACAGGCATTTCGCTCTAATTCACCCGTCGCCCCGTATGCTATACGGGCTAGGTTAAACATTCCTCTATGGACCGTTACCCAGAAATTCGTGATTTGCAGTTGCTGCTGGCGCTGTCGCAACGCAAGCACTTTACTCAGGCGGCGCTTGATTGCGGTATATCTCAGCCTGCGTTTTCCGCACGCATCAGAGCATTAGAGCAAGAGCTGGGGCTGCCTATTGTACGGCGTGGAAATAAGTTTCTGGGCTTTACCAAAGACGGTGAACTTGTGCTTAAGTGGGCGCGTGAGATTCTAACCAGTGCGGAAGGGTTGCGGCAAGATATCGAGGTGTCAAAGGGCGCGCTTCGCGGTGTGCTGGTGTTGGGGGTGGTGCCTACTGCGTTGCCTTATGCGGCTGCAATATCAACGTCATTGCGGGCTCACTATGAAAAATTAATGATACAAATTCAATCATTGACTTCCGCACAGATCGCCCGTGGGCTGCATGATTTTTCTATCGATGCCGGTATTACGTATCTGGATGAAAAAGAGATAGGATCATTGAGGTTTGAGCCTATATATAACGAACATTATGTATTGTTGTCCCCAATGCATATGGCGCCGCGCAACACGGGTACTGCCACCTGGGCTGAGGCGGCCAGTTTACCGCTGTGTTTACTGAGTAAGGATATGCGTTTCCGTAAGATAGTTGATGACATTTTTGACGGGGCAGGCTTATCACCCGAGCCGGTTATGGAAACCAACGCATTTACTGCTGCACTGGCGCAAGTGACTAATGGATCAGCAGCTACTATCGCGCCGCAGAAGCTGATTGATAGTTTATTCCTTGATCAAAACTCGGTGAGTTTGCAGCTTACCGATCCGGTAGTTGAAAATACCATTGGTCTAGCCACTCTTGCTTACGAAACAAGTTTGCCTGCAATAGGCGCATTACGTGAGGTGATTGGCGTGTCGCAGAGCGGAGAAAAATCTCCGCTCTGAGCACTTTTTATCGCTTTAGTAAATTGGAAAGCGCGCGGTTAATGCTTCGACTCTTTCCTTTACCGCTGCTTCCACAGCTTTATTGCCGCTTTCGCCGTTAGCTGCCAGCCCATTGAGTACCTCAATACACATTTCTCCAACCTGAGTGAATTCGGCTGTGCCAAAGCCACGGGTGGTTGCCGCGGGTGTACCAAGCCTGATACCGGATGTCACCATCGGCGATTCAGGATCAAACGGGATACCATTCTTGTTGCAAGTCATACCGGCTCTGCCAAGCGATGCTTCGGCAGCTTTGCCTGTGAGTTTCTTTTTAGTGAGATCAACAAGTATGACGTGAGTGTCAGTGCCGCCTGAAACCAAGCTAAGGCCTCCTGCGTTGATGGCTGTAGATAGTGCTTTGGCGTTGTCGACAATGGCTTTTGCGTAGTCTGGAAAACCGGGTTGCAGTGCCTCACCGAACGCGACCGCTTTTGCTGCAATAACATGCATTAACGGGCCGCCTTGCAAGCCAGGGAAAACCGCTGAGTTTATTTTTTTACCGATATCTTCATGGTTGGATAGAATCATTCCGCCACGTGGGCCGCGCAAAGTTTTGTGAGTGGTGGTGGTAACAATATGTGCATGATCCAACGGATTAGGATGAACGCCACCGGCAACCAGGCCTGCAAAGTGTGCCATATCGACCATTAAAATTGCGTCAACCGAGTCTGCTATCTCACGGAAGCGTTTGAAGTCAATGATTCGTGGGTAGGCAGAGCCACCAGCGATAATAATTTTGGGTTTGTGTTCGGTGGCAAGGGCCTGAACGTTGTCAAAATCAATCTGGTGAGTTTCTTTGTCGACGCTGTAAGACACGGCATTAAACCACTTGCCCGATTGGTTGGCGGGTGAACCGTGGGTCAGATGGCCACCGGCGGCAAGGTCAAGTCCCATGAACGTATCGCCGGGCTTCAACAGGGCCTGAAAAACGGCTTGATTGGCCTGCGCGCCGGAGTGTGGCTGCACGTTCACAAACGAGCAATTAAACAGTTTCTTTGCACGATCGCGTGCCAGATCTTCGGCGACGTCTACATGTTCGCAGCCTCCGTAGTAACGTCGACCGGGGTAACCTTCGGCGTACTTGTTGGTCATGATAGAGCCTTGTGCTTCCATCACTGCTTTAGAAACAATGTTTTCAGAGGCAATTAGCTCAATTTCATGTTGCTGGCGGCTGAGCTCGGCATCAATGGCGGCAGACAGTTCAGGGTCTGTGGTGGCAACGTCTGCGGTAAAAAAAGGGCTGGACATATAGGTCTCGTTAATAGAAGTGATAAATTGAATAAGATTTGATTGTATACGGGCGAGCTAAATTACCCGATCAGCGGGATCGTCACCCGCGAAAAATTGATCCAGATTGGCCACGACCCGAAAGCCCATGTCATTGCGGGTTTCACGGCTAGCGCTGCCAAGGTGCGGCAATAGTACCGCGTTGGGCAGTTGCAGGAAACGCGGGTCGATTGAGGGTTCGTTTTGAAACACATCAAGACCTACACCGGCTATTTGCTTGCTGCTTACGGCGTTGATTAAAGCGTTTTCATTGATCACTTCGCCTCGTGCGGTGTTGATTAAAAAGCTGCCGGGCTTCATTAGTGATAATCGCTCGGCATTAATAAGGTGAGTGTTTTCAGCGCCGCCTGGACAGTGCAGCGATACAAAATCACTGGCGGCTAATACATCTTCCAGTGTGGCGAGTTGTTGTGCGTTGGTTTGCGAGAGCACGTCAGCTTGTACCTTTGAGCGATTGTGCACGATGACTTCCATACCAAAGCCGGCGTGAGCGCGTTTGGCCATAGCGCGGCCAATCCGGCCAAAGCCGATGATCCCCAAGGTTTTGCCAGACACCTTAGAACCGACAAGATGGGTAGGCCGCCAGCCGGTCCACTGTGAGTCACGCAGTTCGCGTTCGCCTTCACCGGCACGCCGGGCAACCATTAATAGCAGTGTCATGGCGAT
>JALZUX010000599.1 GCA_023301405.1 Granulosicoccaceae bacterium
GCTACGATGAAAAACTATAAAGGTAGGCATCAATACGCTCTATTGATCGATCGACTCCCATAGCTCTACTGCGCGCCCGACAAGCAATAATAGCGCACTCTCGACCGTTACTGGCCGATCGGGGGTATACCGAACAACAATGGCGGGTACTGCGTATTTTGGATGAATACCGTGCGCGAGAGGCCACACAGCTGGCTGGGCACAGTGCGCTGCTAATACCGAGCCTGACCTGGATTTTAAAGAATGTTGAAGACAAACAACGCGATTCACCGCTCTCGAGACCAAAGTGACGGCAGGCGCTCACTGATCCAGCTATCGCAAATTAGTAAGGGCTTTACCCAACCAGGAGGCAGGTCGTACCAAAGCCGCTTACACCACAATAGAGCAACGCCTGGGTGTGGAGAAAGCAAACCAATTGCTTGATCTACTGAAAGAAGTTGCTGAGATCAGCCCGCCAAACTCGAAGTCTGAATAACTGCTTACTTCGAGTTGGCTCTGGTTACGAATGCGTTCAACGCATTTCTGTATTGCAGTTAATCACTCAACTTCAACATGCTGCCAGGCCATGCCTTGCATCTACACTTAGCGTTAGGCCGAGCACACTTAATGTGCGCCCGTACCAAACCCAATTAGACCGAAAATTGCTCGAATCCATCCAAGGCTTTCATTCGATCAGGTGAACCGACGACTGCGTAGCTCTTATTGTCAGTTTGCAAATAGCCCGCTGCTACCCGACGCAGATCCTCCAACGAAACCCCCAGTACCGCTTGACGAATTTTCTGAATGTAATCACCACCGCGACCATAGCGCTCAGAGTAATAATTGCCAATCGCCTCACCCGCAGGCGACCCGGGCTTATCGATTCTACCGATCACACCCAGGACAGCTTCTTCGAGTAAACGCTCTTCATGTTTTTCATCAATTAACCACTTAACAGACGCGTCAAAATCATCAAACGTTTCCTGCAAACGAGGGTCACGATAAGAATAGAAACGAAACGCTGCTGATTCACCATCGTAAGACGCACCACCACCATAAGCACCGCCCTTTTCACGAATTGCGCTGTGCAGAAAACCATTGCCTAGATACTCGGCAAGGACAGTCAGCGCTGCGGCGTCTGCATGACCTGCAGGTACAGCGGCGACAGATTGCCCACAAAAGTTAACCTGAGCATTGGTAGACCATGCCTGCTTTACTATTCCACTGGCATAGCTGTATTGAAATCCCTCTGAGGCATCAGCCATACCGGGTTCGATACCACATGATTTTATCGCGTTTGCAATTGCATCACGTTGCTCTTCCTCACTAACAATTAACCATTCTCTTGGTGTGCTCTGGACGCGCTGATGGATCTGTATCAACTGCTCTGACAAAGCTTGCAGGGCGTTATCATCTTGCTGAATTTTTTCATCTAACGCCTTAAGCGTCACAATACCTCGCAGGCCACCCCAACGGTGCCCCAATGACGCAGAGACACTGGCTTGACTGCAGGCAGCGGTCATCGCCAACGCATGACCACGACCAGTTATTGAACTTTCCAGTCTCGTACGAACCTGTGAGATCAGGTCTTTTATACGTCCGGTTTCAGTAAAATCGGGGCTGTTCAACGTTTCCTGAATCATTTGGGAGATTTGCTGTGTATTTCGATTAAGCCCCTTAGCAGACACCACCATTGCACTGTGCAGTTTGTCTTTTTCGCCCAGAACACTACGGGTACTTATTCGTGCGGCGATACCACCAAGTACCGAGGCTTGTTGCGCCTGAGTCTGCATATAGTCTCTGCCTGCACTCCCCACTTCGCTTAAACACATGGAGTACAACGGTAGAACATCAACTAAATCATCTTCAAAGTGCGGAAGGTCTGCAACCAATTGCTGATACACCATTCCATTAGTGCCGGTGTTATACCAAACACACGGCATGTCACCAACAGCCTTGGCTTCACCGACTGGAAACTTGAGTTCTACAGGGACGTCATCAAGTGTTACGCGAGGCAATTGTTCAGGATCGTCTTCGGTCGATTGGCGAGCCTCTAACGCGTTTGCAAGTTTTGCTATTTCCTGTCTTTTTTCGTCGTCGAATTGCTCATCATAAGATTTTAAAACAGCCGCTTCCTGAGCTTCTTCTTTGGCAGCGAGCTCTGTATCGGGAGACATCACTAGCCTGATTCTATGTTTGTTATCTAACAATAACTCTCTGACTAAACGCGGAATGAAGTCAGGGTCTTCAGCATCTTTTCGCAACTGCACCAATAGATCATCAATGTCGAGCGCCTTGACCGGGTCACCACCGTGTAACGCTGGCGTCAATGCTCTTAGTGCTAACTGCAACCCGTAGGGAAAACCATCACCGGTGACTTCGCGTTGGCTGAGCTCAAGTTGATGCAGAACAGACATCACCGCTTCAGTAGGTACACCGTTTTTGGCGACATCTTCGAGCACACCAACAATCAATGCTTCAACCGCGTCGGCGTGTTCGGGGTCAGAGCCTTCAACGCCAGCTCCAAAGGTCATTTCTCTGGTGTCGTCATCTACACCACACAGCGGTGATGGCGATGTTCCTAGATCAGAAGTTTCCAGTGCATGTCGCAACGGAGAGCTACTGTTGTCGAGTAACACGTCAGCCAGCACCCTGGCTTCCATGGTTTTTCGAACGTCTGAGTTTCGACCAAGCAACCAGCCCAAAGCAATGTGGGTGCGACCTGTCGTAGATTCCTCGGCCAGTGGATAACTAGCGGTCATATTTCGAGGCGATGTATATCGTTTTTCATCAGGGATTTCGAGGCCCGAAACATCAATCGCTTCGAATTCATTCAACGCACGATCTTCAAATTTTTCCTGTAAATCTGCAGCCGGTAAATCACCGTAGGTAAACATCACGGCATTTGACGGATGATAGTGCAAGCTATGAAACGCTTTTAACTGCTCCCAGGTTAACTCAGGAATGACGGCTGGATCTCCACCGCTGTCATGGTGATAGGTAATGGATGGGAAAAGCGCATTTGAAAACTGCTTCATGAGCCTTGCATTAGGTGAGCTGTAAGCTCCCTTCATTTCATTAAAAACCACGCCCTTGTACATCAGGGGCGATGTGGTATCTCCCGATTCAGTGAAGTCCAGTCGATGCCCTTCCTGCCTGAAATCAAGCTCGTTGAGGCTAGGGAAAAAAGCAGCATCAAGGTAGACGTCAAGCAGATTATAAAAATCTTTGCGATTACGACTGGCAAACGGATAAGCCGTCCAGTCACTGGCGGTAAACGCATTCATAAAAGTATTCAATGACCGACGCAGCATCATGAAAAACGGATCACGAACCGGAAACCGCTTACTGCCACAAAGCGCAGTGTGCTCAAGGATATGCGCAACTCCCGTAGAATCCTGTGGCACGGTCAGAAATGCCACCAAGAACGCATTTTGATCATCGTCTGCGGCAAGGTGGAAGTGACGAGCACCGGTTTTTATATGACGATATTCCTGAAACTCCATATTCAGAGACTCAATCGGGTAACGACGTAATTCCTCGAAAGTAGCGGATCGTGGCATAAAGGCTCCAAATAGGTTTAATACAAAATTACGACCAATCCCTGTTATATGGCCTTAATCGCATAAGCGCAATACTCAGGCCGACAATTCACCGTGATGATTAGATATTTGGCAGCACAAAAAGCCCGCTATAAACGGGCTGGCGGGAAGAACCCGCTATTTTACTGACTAAGTGAGAGCCGTTGACGAAGGGTGCAAGAGCCAAGACAGTAGACCCACCTTCTGCAAAGATCTGAGGGCGGCCGACGCTATAATGCTTCTGAGTAATGAATTAGTTCACGCAAGCTTTGCGCAATTTACTATTTTCCAGAGGCAAAAGTACCCGTCCTTAATAGAAGGTAACATCGGGCAGGACAGTGCCTTGGCAGCCACCACTACGACATATGGTTATTTCAGGGCTGTAACGCCTGTAAGCCCCCAACCGGTCTCGACGCAATATGCGCCGAGACAACCTACATGGTGTTGGTTTTGCGTTCTGAATTAATCAGACCACCAAGATGATCTTCAATTGCCCTGCGGATGTTTGCGGCCTTGTCACCAGTGAACTGCACACCAATACCAGGCACACTGTTACCACCCGCCGAGGTTACCCAACACACTTGACCGGGTACCGGCCAGCGCTCTGTGTCGTCCATCAGGCCAAACAACAGAAACACTGAATCCCCAAGGCTATAGTTTTGAGTGGTAGGTACAAAGACGCCGCCCCCTTCAACAAATGCCATAAAAGCTGCCTGCAGGGCACCTCGATCTGTAATTGTCAGTGACACGATAGCTTTGCGATCGGTTGTCATTGCGTATTCTCCGCGCGAATTCTTAGTCTGTATATTCGTATATCGGCCAACAATCCCTCAAGCACAGTCTGAGTTTTCAGGCTTGCATTATCGAGCCTCAGACCTTGCTGTAAGGTCTCGAGGGTTTGGCTTAGATATCGGCGCTCAACATTAGAACGTTCAGAATTCAAGCGGCCGTCTGCGATAGAAAGTTCAAGATTTTTAACAAGATCTGTGGTCCACTGCATAAAAAGAGTCAGCGACTCTGCAGTGCTCAGCTTACCGGCGGTTTTGGCAGCCAGCGCGCCCGGGTCGCCTTCTCGTTGCAGAAAATCACTCCAATGGCCGCGAATTGCGCTTATTTCGGCCAGATCTAGGCCACCCGCCCCATCCTGAGAGTAGGCTTGAGCCAACACCGGCGCCCCCTGAGCAAATTCGAGAGCAATTTCAGCATCGGCGACTTGGTGCTGTTGCAGCCATGCTAATGAAGACTCTCTATCAGGCAGCGGCATCACTACTCTTTGACAGCGGCTACGGATGGTTGCCGGCAACTTTGCTTCCCGATTAGCCAATAGAAAAATGGCGCAGCCAGGCCCCGGTTCTTCAAGCGTTTTTAGCAAGCCATTGGCGGCCGCATTGGTGAGCGTGTCTGCTCGATTGATAATCGCCACGCGATAGGGTCCGTAGGTAGCGGTAAGTGATAATTTTTCTGCCAGCTTACGAATTTGTTCAACACCAATGACCGATGCTTTTTCAAGCCAGTCGATCATCATGATATCGGGGTGGGTGCCTCCTGCTGTCAACGCACAACGATTACATCGCCCACACGGTGCTTGTACACCCGTGGTTAATTCAGAACACAGTAATGC
>JALZUX010000600.1 GCA_023301405.1 Granulosicoccaceae bacterium
TTCGCTGAAACTTTCTTCTGTCGATCCGGATATAGCGGGTCTGGATACGTCGATAGAAGGTGGCGAGTTACATCGCCACGACTGGTAATACTAATAATAATAAAATGTGCGTGAAAATTCAGGGCGTCCCTCGGCGCCCTTCTTTTCAAGCTACAGATATTACCATATCCTACCGCTGCAGCCTTCACTAGCTGCGATATTCCTTGTTCTCGGGACAACACACCTGTCTATAGATTTGCGTATAGCAATTTGTCAGGTGGTGTTGTACAACAGGGGATATTCTTCAGGGTAAGTCTACTATGCTGACTCCTCAACAAAACTCATTTTTTCACGAACAGGGCTTCGTGGTTGTAGAAAATGTGCTTGATTTGCAGTCTAGGCTCACCCCTCTCAGACGCGAGTATGATGGATTGCTAAGCGGCCTATACGATTCATGGGTGGCTGATGGCGTCATTGTCGCGGACCCGCAAGTGAGTACCTTCGAAAGCCGATTGCTAAGTGTTTACAAGGCGGGGCTGGATTACTTTCAGCCGCTTGATATTTCATTGCCGCCAGGGAATATCTCGACCGATATTCCGTTCCATGCCGGAGCTGCAATATTTAATGTAATGACTGACAACAAATTACTCGATTTAATCGAATCCATCATCGGTGGCGAAATAACGTCTAATCCTATTCAGCACGTACGCTTAAAGCCACCTGTTGTTGAGCTCGATGATGATGAGATCAGACCGCATATAACCGGTACCGACTGGCATCAGGACAGGGCAGTGACTCTTAAAGAGGCTGACGCCACCCGCATGGTTACTGCATGGTTGGCTATCTCTGATGCAACTGTCGATAATGGTTGTCTGCAGGTTGTCCCTGGCAGTCATAAATCTGGAATGAAGCTGCATTGTCCGTTGCCGCAATTGGGTATACCGACAAAATTCTTCGATCATAACTCTGCGATTGCATTGCCAGTCCAGGCTGGAAGTGCTGTGTTGTTTCACCCGTTGACGATTCACGCATCGCTTGAAAACCACAGTCAACACTTTCGTTGGAGTTTTGACCTTCGATATAACGTCAGTGGTGATCCCACCGGCCGCCCGATGTTTCCTGAATTTATTGCACGAAGTCGTTCTGATCCATCCACTGAATTAAGAAACGCGGATGACTGGCGACTACTATGGATCAATGCTCGTGAAAAGCTGGCGATGGAAAACCCTGTGACGATACATAGGTGGGCAGCAGATGCTGTTCATTGCGCTTAGCCTCCATGGTTACAATATTTCGATCAAGCGAGGCGAAGAGTTGTTTTTCTTTAACAGGATTGATCGTAATAGTTGGTCAAAAGGCCGCACTGCTCACTTAGTTAGGGTGGGTTTATTTAAGTCACTGGAGTCATGCGGATAGGGACTGGTGATTGTTTGGTTTTTGTTGTTCCAGAGCTTGCCACTTACATAACCGCTGCAATCGCTGAGGGTTTTTTCTATTAATCGTACAAGCTTCGCGTTCGCTTTAATGTTGGGTGCATTTTTGTGTTTCTCTGCGATGGATACGAGTGCTAAATGGCTGGTATCGGTAGCACTGATTCCGTCACTTCAAGTTGCTTTTGTACGTTACCTTGTTCACTTTTCATGGACGCTGGTCTTGTATGTCCCCGGGGAAGGTGCTGCAGTGTTCAAGTCTGCTGTGCCATGGCAGCAAACCTTCCGTGGTCTGCTTCTACTCTGTAGTACGGCGCTTAATTTCACGGCATTAAAATATCTGCCCCTGACGGTCACCATATCAATATTTTTTGCCGCACCGATGGTGGTCTGCTTGTTGAGCATTCCAGTGTTGGGTGAAAAAGTTGGGCTTAAAAGGTTTTTTGCAGTGTTGGTGGGCTTTGTGGGTGTATTAATTATTGTTCAGCCGTGGGGGGAGGCGTTTGACTATCATGTGCTCTATGCACTTGGAGCTCTATGCACTGCGTCTGGATACTTCGTGATGACACGTAAGCTTGCCGGTATCGATCGCAACTCAGTGTCTCAATTTTATTGTTCCGGGGTTGCGTCTCTTTTGTTAGCGCCTTTTGCTGTCAGTGTTTGGCATTGGCCGCAGTCAATGACAGAAGCTATTGTTCTTTTTGTACTTGGCTCATTGGGTATGTTGGGTCATACACTGCTGACCAAAGCTCATGGATTGGCAGAGGCATCGGTGCTGGCGCCAACGGTGTATTCTCAAATTATTTATATCACTATTTTTAGTTGGGCAATATTTGGCGCTACCCCGGATAGCTCAACAATAATTGGTGCTGTGATCATTGTAGGAAGTGGTGTTTTCATTTGGTGGAGAGAAAAAACATTGCAGCCCTCTGTGCAGGCTGTGCCAATAAGAGCCGGAAGGTAGTTACTGTCGCCGTTTGTTGATTTGAATCGAATTATGCGACTATGAGCTTTAAAAGATTGTGAGCGTAGGCGAGAGATACCATGACTGTGGCATTATTAACTGAGTTCTTTTTTGTTTGTAGTGTAATCAACGGATGCTTGCTAGCATTGTGGGTTGCTCTGATGATGTTCGCACCTGATCTTGTGTATCGTACCCAATACAAATGGTTTCCCATTGCTCGAGAGTCTTTCAGTGAAGTGATGTATCGATTTCTTGGTTTGTTTAAGTTACTTTTTCTACTGTTTAATCTGGTGCCGTGGATAGCATTGAAAATAATTGGTGTCTAGAAAAGCTTTCATAAGAATCAGGAGCTCGCCAGTGAGTGAGGTTTCGAATGAAGAACATTGATTAAATGAGGCGGATAATCGTCCTTCTTTAACGACGTTGATCGTAGTTGCGGCTCACAAAGTCGGCTGTGATCGACGCTGAATAAATACCAGTTTTTATTAATAGTGATAGTGAGACAGGATCTATAATGTCAGAGGCGTATCAAAAATTAGTGACTCGGTTTCAGGAGTTGCATCGACTGGATCATGCGATGACTTTTCTGAGTTGGGATCAAATGGTGATGATGCCACCCAACGGTAACGATGCGCGCTCTGCCTCCATCGCTGAGATTGCCAGCATCCGTCACAAGCTATTGATCAGTCCTGAAGTAGAAGACTGGATTAACGAAGCTTCAATGCAAAATTCTTTAGAGATTAGCCGAAGTTTACAAGAGATGGAAAGGGTTTGGCGGCAGGCTGCTTGTCTGCCGGCAGACCTGGTGGTCGCTAAAATTAAGGCCGGGTCTCATTGTGAGCACGGTTGGCGGACACAACGAGGTGCTAATGATTGGGCTGGTTTTCTAAAAAACTTTAAGCCGGTAGTCGACCTTTCAAGAGAAGAGGCGCAACGTCGTCAGCAAGCTGCCGGAAAGAGATTTTCTTCTCCGTACGAGGCATTGCTCGAATTACACTGTGCCGGAGATAGTCAGTCATTAATTGATTCGGTGTTTTCTACTCTGCGTGAGCAATTGCCAACGCTATTGCAACAGGTAACAGAAAGACAGAAAAAATCAGCACTACCATCGCTTAAGGGTGACTATCCCCAGCAGCAGCAACAGGCGTTGTGTGAAGAACTGATGACTTCATTGGGTTTCGATTTTCAATCGGGCAGACTCGACAGAAGTATGCACCCGTTTAGTACCGGGGAGGCGGGTGATCTACGGATTACAACCCGTTATCAGGACGATGAATTTATCGAGGCGTTAAACTCTACGGCGCATGAGGTGGGTCATTCTTGTTATGAAGGTGGGTTACCTGAAAAGTGGCGAGGTTTGCCGGTAGGCGGGCATCGAAATATGTGCATTCACGAAAGCCAGAGTTTGCTGTTTGAGAAGCAAATATTTTATTCCAAGACGTTTCTTAAGTTTTTTACAACAAAAATTCACCAGTATCTGCCGGCGAGTAAAGCTATTGATGCCGATACTTTATGGGGCGCCTGTACCCGGGTTAAGCCTGGATTCATTCGAGTGGAGGCGGATGAGGTATGTTATCCACTGCATGTGTTAATGCGCTATGAGATTGAAAGCGGGTTAATAAACGGTGATATCGAAGCCGATGTACTACCTGATATCTGGAATGAAAAAATGCAAAGTTATTTAGGGCTATCTACTGTGGGTAATTTTACTGACGGTGTATTGCAGGATATCCATTGGACGGATGGTGCGTTTGGGTATTTCCCGTCTTATACCATCGGAGCTGTAAATAGCGCGCAAATTTTTCAAGCGCTGTGTAATGATTTTCCGGATTGGCAAGATCGCTTTGTCGCTGGAAACTTATCATTCATAAGTGAATGGCTACACGCGAAAATATGGTCAAAAGGTTGTGAGTTGTCATCGCAGGATTTAATGACACAAGCAACCGGCCGTGGGACAAGTACTGATGATTATCTAGCGCATCTTAAATTACGGTATCTCGATGAGCTGCATTAATTTCTAAGCCAGGGGTGCTGAGCAACATGGCGCACAGCGCGTCATGTTGCCCAGGGATGGTTGCTCAGGGATATCAGTTTAAGGCTTCATTTTATCGCTATAAAAATCAACCATCTGTGACACCATTTGATCGCCACAGCCGCTAGCTTCTGCTTCCGTAAGTCCTTTCAACGTTGACTGGGACATGATGCTGGTAACGCCAGCGTCATCTGCCATGGTTGAATAATAACCAACGTCTTTAGCGGCATTTTTAATGGCGAATGCAAGTTGAGACGGGTCGCCATCAACGCCATAGCCTTTTACGAAGTCCATCATGCCGCTGTGAAGAGGGCCTGCTGACATAACATCATAAAGCGACTGGCGATCAACGCCTTGTACGTCGGCCATGGCAAATGCTTCGGCCATTGCGTTGGCTACTGTCATGCCGAAAAAATTATTGATTAGTTTTATGGTGTGACCTGAACCAAGTGCCCCGAGATGGAAGACATTTTCTCCTAGATCATCCAGTACAGGGCGTGCTTTGTCGAATGCGCCTTTGTCACCTGCACACATGATATTCAATAAACCGTCCTGGGCGTGTGCCGGGGTACGACCTAGCGGCCCATCAAGAAAATGGCTGCCGGCTTTTTCAATGGCCTGACCTAGTTTTCGGGTTGAGGCGGGCAGTGAGGTGCCAAAATCGATGACGATGCTGCCTGGCTTTAAGCCGGCAAGTATTCCGTCTGCGCCTTCAACGCGGCTCTCTACCTGGGCAGAGGTG
The DNA here is from genome assembly GCA_023301405.1 of Granulosicoccaceae bacterium. Classification (GTDB taxonomy): domain Bacteria; phylum Pseudomonadota; class Gammaproteobacteria; order Granulosicoccales; family Granulosicoccaceae. Next base: position 5,148 of record JALZUX010000600.1, read on the forward strand.
CCCATGCATAGCATGACAATGTCGCTGTTTGCTGCTAATTCACGAGCTGTCGATGCTTCAGTCGCGCCGCGTGCAATAGCTGCATCAATGTTTGGTCGTGACTGGTTTGCCAGTACATTCAAAGAATGACCTTTGTCTAGGAGGCGATTGACCATTGCGGAGCCCATCAGGCCCAGACCGATAAAACCTATCGTACTCATGATTTTCCTATTTGTGTTTGTCTATTCAAGATTGATTATAACGCTTGGTCAAATTTGTTTCTGACCGGTTTTCCGTTATGAGTCGCGCTCAATGCGACGTTTTAGTTTTTTTCTGGCAATTATGGGGGTTTTAATGTTGAAGTGTGCCGGTGAATAGCAAAAAGCGGCGAGGCGATCAGTGAATACCTTGATTCCAGGGGGG
>JALZUX010000601.1 GCA_023301405.1 Granulosicoccaceae bacterium
GTAAGCGACCAAACGAGACCGTTATGGCAATACTACTCTGCGTAGTGTAGCGGGGAGCGTAACGGATCATTGGCAAAACGTTGTTGCCACTGCCGTGGTGTTAATTCGTGTACTCGTGAGGCCGGATGTATGGCAACACGCTGTAGGACATCCACCAGATAATGATAAGGATGGATGTTGTGAACCCGGCAAGTCGCTAAGAGCGTCTGAATGATCGCCACGTGGTCAGCGCCCACTTCACTGGAACAAAACAACCAGTTTTTGCGTCCCATTGGGATCACCCGCAAAGATCTCTCCAGATCATTGGTATCCAGTGCCACCCAGGCATCGTCAAGAAAAACCCGCAGTCCCGCCTCCCGATCTTTGGCGTAATGCAACGCTTTCCTCAATGGATCTTTTGGGGTCAGTTCGACACGCTGAATCTGTATGTCGATCCACTTAAAAATCTTGTCGACACACCGTCGTGAACGATTCCGTCTGACTTTGAGTGTTTGCCGGTTGTCGGCGCCACTTTCACGCAACTGCCGTTCGATTCGGTATAGCACAGCGATGTAACTGTAGATTTGATTCACCAGCTTCGGATGCAGTGACTCTGCTTTAACAAAGCATCGTCTGGTATGGCTCCAGCACAGTGCGTGATTTATATTCTCGTGCTCTGCCGTGTATCTGGCATATACATCGTAACCATCGGTCTGTAGCGTACCGCTAAATCCTTTGAGTAGCTTTTCGACGACACTCTTACCGCGTGAAGACGCATAATTAAAAACAATGTCACCGTGCTCTCCGAGCATCGGCCATAGCCAACCCGCCTTCATCTTACCCTTGCCCTGAGCAGTCTTGGTGCGCCCGGCTTTAATCGCGGTTTCATCCAACTTGAGATAACTGCCACCGAGTAGCTGTTCCCGGAGCGCATCGGTGATTGGTCTGAGTAGCTCCGCGGCAGCCCCTACCCAGTTACCCAGTGTATTTCTGGATAACTTGAACCCTTCGTCCTGCAGCTTTTGATGCTGTCGGTACAGGGGCATGTGATAGACAAACTTCTCTACCAGTATATCGGCCACTGCACTGACATCGACCTGCGCCTGACCCAGCACCCCTTCCACTGCCGCAGGCTGTAGGAAATTACCCTGCGCTTTGTTCTTGAGTACCGGGTACATATGACGCAATACCACTTTATTACCCGGGCGACTCGCTAACTTATGAACGTATTCATAGCGGACAATCTCATAGTCCTGTGCATTAGGCCCATCCAGTTCAGCACACCCATGCTCAATGTCTATGACAGGCACATTGGCATCGAACCGAAGCCCCTCATCGGTTACTTCACTGCCATCACGACGTTTCTTGCCACGACGTGTGTGAGCAGCCACCGTGGTCTCCTGCGTCTGTTCTGCCGCAGGGGCCATCAACTCAAACAAAGCCAGTTGTTTGTCATCGATGTCGCATTGTTTCTCACTGCGTTGCCCGAACAGTTGTTTTTTAAACCAATCAAGCTGAGCTTGCTTCTCGCGCAACTCTTGCTCCAAGTTCAATACCGTACGACGCACACCAGATAACTCTTCGTCTTTTGTGGCTAGTGATTGCTCGTAGTATTCCAGCTTCGTCATGGCATTATTATACCGCTGATGAGCGGTGTTGTGGCAATGAATAACGCTTCTGTTGTGCACGTGACTCAAGTGCAATGCCATCGATCCACATCATCAACTGCGTATAGCTGAGCTCGATACTTTCACCGTGACCGGCAACGATTGCAAAGCGTCCTTGCTCCAAGCGCTTGCACCATAGACAGTAGCCCCCACGCGTATAGGTCAGTATTTTGAAATAGCTTCTAGTGCGGTTAACGAATACAAAGTAATAACCGCTGAGTGGATCTTGATTTATGACGTTGCGGGTAAGTGCGATCAGCCCGTCGAAACTCTTTCTCATATCGGTCGGTTTTGTATAGAGATACACTTTCTCTGGAGCGGCCAACATCTTAAGCTCGGCTCAAGTGCAGCACAAGTCCATCCCCTAGCTCCAGACGAACCTCAAAGCCACTCGTCTTCATCGCGATAGGGGCTTGCTTTGACGGCAAGGCGTCTGGCGCTACCAGTGCCACAAAGCCTGTATCCTGATTCTGTCTTAGTCGGTGATACCACTTGCTAAAACTGACACTGCCGAGATTGTTTTTTGCACAAAATTCTTTTTGCGTCAGTTTGGCGTTTTCATACTCGCCAATGATCTGCTGCCATTGGTCGCGAGTTCTGCGAACTCTGCGGGTTGGAGTAGCTACGGTATTTTCGTTCATCGGCTTGCCTGCTGTTGGAGTGAACGACAAGGCTATCGCTAACAGCGGCTTTCGAATACAACGGTTCCATTTGGTCGCTTACTCTCACTACTGTGTTTGTAGCGTTTCGACTGCAGCAGTGCCAGATGTTCTTCCAGCCATTCGATATGTTCTTGCCGTTCATCCAGTTGATGTTGGCGCAGCGTGAGCTCTTTCTCATTAGCGGCGAGCTTCTCTTCGTTGGCAGCAATGACCGCTGCCTGTACTGCGAGTTGCTCT
>JALZUX010000602.1 GCA_023301405.1 Granulosicoccaceae bacterium
GAAGAAGTGCAGAAGGCTTACGAGTTTGATTGTCTGCAGGATTTTCTTGATATTTATTATCTGGGTATGTCTGTATTGGTGACGGAACAGGATTTCTTTGATCTGACTATTGCCTACCTGAATAAGGTGCATACTGACGGTGTCACCCATGTTGAACTGTTTTTTGATCCGCAGGGGCATACGGAACGCGGCATTGCTTTTGAAACGGTGTTGGGTGGTATTACCCGGGCGCTTGATGAAGCGATAAAAGAGATGCATATCAGCTCAAGATTGATCATGTGTTTTCTGCGTCACCTACCGGAAGAGCAGGCCTTTGAAACTTTAGAGTGTGCGTGCAGGCATAAGGAATACATTTACGGTGTGGGTCTTGATTCAAGTGAAAAGGGGTTTCCGCCAAGTAAATTTTCACGTGTTTTTGCAAAGGCCAGAAAAGAAGGTTTTGTTCCGGTTGCTCATGCGGGTGAAGAGGGGCCGGTTGAATACGTTCAACAAGCGCTTGATGATTTGCAAGTGCAGCGGGTTGATCATGGTAACCGTGCGTTTGATGATCCAGCTATGGTGCAGCGGTTGGCCAGAGAGCAAACGCCATTGACAATGTGCCCATTGTCAAATTTGCGGCTAAAGGGGCTTGAATCGCTAAAAGATCATCCTGTTAAAAAGGCACTTAATGCGGGTGTGTTGGCGACGATTAATTCAGATGATCCGTCGTATTTTGGTGGATATATAAATGATAACTATAAAGCGGTACAGCAAGCGTTGGGTCTTGATGCCAATGATTTGATTACACTTGCAAAGAATTCATTTGCTGCGTCATTTATTGATGATTCTAAAAAGCAGGCAGCGATAGATAGTATTGACCGATGTGTTGGGGGATTAAAAAACTAAAAGCTATAGCTGTGGTGACACTTTGGTGTTTGGCTCTGTGAATATATGCAAGGCAGCGTATTGCAGTAGCATGATTGTTTTTCCATCACAGATTTTTCCGCTATTTATCATTGATAGCACGTTTGAAAAATCAATTTCCAGTACGGTGATGTCTTCGCCCTCATCAATCATTCCGCCACCTTTTGAAATGCGATCTGAATCAGTGTACGCAGCGGTAAAAAAATACAATCATTCTGTGACCGAGCCGGGGCTCATGAAGGCTTCAAATACAGGGGATACATTCGTTACTCTGTAGCCGGTTTCTTCCTCGGCTTCCTGGCGTATCCGTTCAGCAGGATCAATATTATCGAGTAGGCCGGCGGCTGTTTCGATTAGCTCACCGGTAGCGTTTCCGTTCACGTTGGTGGGGTATCGGAATTGTTGAGTAAGTACCACGGTTCTGTGCTGAAGGTTGTACAGCAGAATGGTGGCACCATTACCACGATCGTAAGTTTCCCTGCTTGTTTGCCATTCACCGTTCGATCGCTTGTGTTGGAAGGTGGTTTTCTTCAGTACATACCAATCGTCAGATAGGATTTCTTCCTTTTCAATTTTGACGTGAGATGCACTCATAGCCCGACCATCGCAGTGGCGCTTGCTCCCTATACGTCTATTACGGTGATTATGATCGGTGGAACTTTGTTCAGGCACTCGATGGTTAATGTGGGGGCGGCCACTGTAGAGGCCGCATCGCATATCCATGCAGATACTTTTTTTATGGGAGTTACTGGTGTTGATGTAAAAGGCGGGTTGAGTACCGGTGATCTTGAAGAGGCTCATGTTAAAAAGGCGCTAAGCTTAAGAGCTGCCGATACAATTGTGTTGGCTTCTTCAGAAAAACTGGAAGTGGCATCCCCCTATGTGGTTATGCCATTAGATCAAGCTTCAGGAATTGTGCTGGAGCACAGTGTTTCGCGGTCATTTCAAAAGTTAATGAAAAAATCTGGTCTGGATGTTTTTGTTGGTGAAGGCCCTTAGTAATCTAAGAGGATAAGCCACGAGGATAAACATAAGGGCCGTTAATGGGTGATGTTATAAGCCTGTTTACAAAGAGACAGTACAAAATATAGGGCAGGCCATCCTTGCAACCTGCGTTATAAACTTTTTTATTCTGTGCCGGGTAGTGTCACGCCACCATTGCGCGCATAGACTTTTGCTATTGCTGAATCATCTTCACGGCCTAGTCCTGATCCAGCAGCAGCGATAAATTGCTGCAGTGCGGTGGCTGATAGCGGTAACGGAAACTTACTGGCATGGCCGATATCGCAAACGATCCCTAAGTCTTTAACAAAGATGTCGACAGCGCTATGTGGTGTGTAGTCACCATCGGCTATGTGGGGACCGCGATTTTCGAACATCCAACTGCTACCTGCACATTGTGAGATGACATCGACTGTGGTCTTTGCATCAACGCCTTGGCTCAGGCCAAAGGTAATGGCTTCTGCGGCGGCGGCAATATGCACACCCGCGAGTAATTGGTTTACTGCTTTAAGCGCAGAGCCGGGACCTGCACTGTCACCTAAGTTAAATATCTTTTCTGCCACGGCATCCAGTGCGGGTTGTGCTTGATCAAAAGCGGCTTTGCTGCCAGAAGCTAATACGGTGATATTGCCGGCGGCCGCTTTCACAGAGCCACCCGAGATGGGCGCATCAAGGTAGTGTAGTCCTTCATTGTTGCACTTGGCTTCCATGTCTTTGGCAAAGTCGGGTGGGACGGTAGCGCATGAAACAACAACGGCGCCTTTTTTCAGGCT
>JALZUX010000603.1 GCA_023301405.1 Granulosicoccaceae bacterium
ATTAAACAGAATTATTCACCCGTGCTATTGAATCACAGGCGTTTTCCACGACGAATATGCCTGCCACCTCAATTCCCTACCCTCTTTACGATGCCTGTCCTTGTATTATTTTATTATCCAGCGCCTTGGTATTTCTACAGAACACTGGCTTGAGTTGTGTACTAAGTTTGAAAGTCGATTTAAAGGCCTAGTCGGATCCGTTCAATCTATTAACGATATGTGTGGCAACTTCGGTTTGAAACGACGTCCTAATTACTCCAATAGTAAACTGCTATTCAACTAAGTATTCAATCACCTGAAAAAATCGCGGTTAACTTGTGTTGACGATATGACTGTGCCCGCCTTGTTTCCGATTGGGCGCTAATCAGCACGAATGTTCGTCTATTCTTTTAACTAAACAGCATTATCCAACTGTGCTACTGAATCTCAGGTTTTTTTTCGCGGCGAATATGCTTGCTCCCTCAATCCCCCACCCTATTAAGGTGCCTGTCCCTGTATTAGCCGGCGCCGGAGGTAGAATAGAGCGGCGTTGGTTGGCAGGTCGCTGTGCATAGCGGCGTGCATGTCGGGCGGGCTTGTAACCTTATGTGTGAGCCATGGGCTCCAGTATTTTGTGAATTCATGAGCGCTCGCCGGGACTGCACTCTCCCGTTTGAGACGCCGCGCTCGTTTTCCAGCCCGAGCACAAGTAAATGTTTGTGTACGCTACTTGATTGTTTTGGCGTCATGACGATATAATTTACTATCGTGACGTGACGTAATGAGTTTGCATTGATGAATCTTCTCCTTTCTGCCTTTTTGAACCAGCCAGCCAAACACAAAGCTGTTGGTCGTTCCATCGCATTACTTGGCCTGACGGCAATCTCTGCAACCAGTAACGCAATTGCGCAGGAATCGCCAGTCATTATCAATCAGGAAACCGGTGCGCAGGTCGATCTTATTCGCCCTTACTGGAATGCTAACGTCGATATCGCCAACCGAAGACTGCAGTGCGATCATTTCATGTTTGATCAGGAAACTGCCGTTTATGAACAGCGGGATGGAGGAGGGCATCCAGCCAGCCCACCGTGGAGGAGCGATAGCGAGTATTTCCACAATCAACTGTATGAGGGTGGTGGCTTGAGCACTGTTGATCACAGTTTTCTGGCTGACTATCGTTCCGATACCTGGTGGGTGGAGGATGGGCTCTATACTGGCATGGCGCCGCTGAACGGGTTCGTTGAGTTGGTGACCTATAACGCCTTGGATAGTGATACTGATACTAGTGCAGTGCGCGTTTGGCATATGCTGCAGGATACAGACCCTTTTTACTATGTGTGTTATGACCTGGATGGCGCACCGTTTGAACCCACTGGTTCTGCCGAAACTGGTAACACAGAGTTACTTCCGGAACAGAACTTCACCTTTCAATTGCCGCGTGCTGGAACCCCCGTTACTGTAGCGCCTGAAATAGTGCGAAGAGACACGGGTGAACTGGTTGAACTTGTGCGAGCCGAATTTGACTACAACGGTGACCTTAAGGGGAAAAGGCTAAATTGCGGTCCTTTCAAGTGGGACGAGCAATGGGGTTATATCGCGGCATTTAGAGGTGATGGCCGAGGTTCATATTTTGGGTTTGACTACGCGTACACGGGTGGTGCTGAAGTATCACACTTATTTGCATGGGATGATGCCGGAGACCTGCCTTCTGCATCTGCGGTAGAGGGTTTTCTGGATTGGACGATTGGAGATGCAAGCTTCATTGAGGTAGTAGAGTCTGGTTATAACATCTGGAGCGAGGGGTCAGGCGCCGATGTGTTCGAAGGATGCATGCTATCTGATTCGCCCTGGGTAGAAGCTCAGGAGCCGTTTGCACCCAACAGAATAGTATTGACGGCGCAAGGCAGTTGCGACTACAGCACGGCAGACCAGTATGACGGTTGGGGCTGGAATGAAGCGACACAGCAAGGATGCCCACCCGAGGACAATCCTGACAATGGCGCGTCTGAGGAGAATACGGACGGTCAGGACAACGCTGACACCGACTCTTCTGCTGATCAATCAGACAACGGTGAAAATGCTGCACCCGAAGACACAGACGCGAATGGCACCGGGGCGAATTCTGACGATGGCAACGACCAGACCGATACCCCTGTTACCGAGGACACCACGGGCGAGAGTGCAACTGATTCGACCACTACCGAAGAAGAGTCAGACAGTGTTAGTGATTCCACTGTGCAGACCTCAGGGGGAGGCGCATTAGACAGGTTTCTACTGTTGGCTCTCATCTGTTTTCTGTGCAGGAAAAAAGTGAAAGTCGGATGAGTGGTTTGTGAGTCGGCAACAGGCACCAAGTAAACCTGTAGCCTGCTCTATGCGGGGAAAGAAGGGGGTCAAATCTTGACAAAGTACATATTAATCATTTACGTGATTAACAATCATATGTACCTTATCAAGATTTGACCCCCTCTGACTCTTGTTTATATAAAATCGAGGATGAAATTAACGAGGCGAACCTAGAAAGCGAAGCTAAAAGAGACTATCGGCTGACACACAGCAAGCCCGTTGTTGACGGCA